>NZ_JBSGBN010000018.1:0-18966 GCF_053601275.1 Streptomyces sp. NPDC004752
CTCAGGCGAGTACTTCGACGTCCCCAACGGGAACTCCTGTTCTTCGGATCCTCACGATCCAATGATCAGGGTGTCCCCGATCAAGGGCTAACCCCCCCGATCGGGTCCCCCACCGTCGAGGCCCCAGCCACCAGCGGCTGTGGCTCGGCGAACGCCGCCAGCAGCTCGGAGGCCACGGGTTCCAGCCGATGGCGGGGGTGGCGGTAGCCCGCCAGCCAGCGCACATTGCGCATCACGATCGCGTCCGGCGCCCCGACCAGCCGGAACTCCCATCCCACCTGGGTGCAGGCTGCCTGCGTCGCCTCGAACTTCGCCACGTCCCGGGGCTTGCGCCGATCCGCCGGACGGCAGTCGACCACCACTCCCGTGCCGTTCTCGCGGCGGGCGAAGTAGTCCGGCGCATGCGAGATGCCCTTGCCCGCGTCCGACCGCCAGAACAGCCAGAACGGCTGAGACGAGATCCCCACCACCGATGGGTCGAAGTCCAGCAGCATCACATGATCGCGCTCCAGCCAGGACTCGTACCCGATGTGCCCGCCCACCGTGGACGACCACCACAGGCCCGGCAGATGCCGCTGACCCTTGTACGACTTGAATGCGCGTACAGGCGCGACGTCCTCGAACCGAACTGCCCAGGCATCCACCAGCGGTCGACGGAACTCAGACCCGTCCCGGTCGGCGTACGCGACCTCGAACCCCTCCGCCGACGGCCCAGAGACCCCGCCCGGCAGCACCCCCAATGAACCTGCCACGACTCGCTAACCCGAGCCTGCGACGAAAGGTCACTCTGCAAGATGCAGGGCCAGACGAAGAGTGAAGCTGCAAAGCGAAGAGATCCTCGGCAAAGGACAAGCGCAGCGCGATCGCTCAGAGCGAACGTGGCCCGGGGAACATTCCGCGGCTCATGTGCATTGAGTCGGCATAGCTCAACTTGACTGCCGAAGGGGAGATCATGGCTGCTGAGTCCGCGGCGTTCGCAACGCTCACCCTGCCCGTGCTGCCGCTCGACGGCGAGGTCGTGCTGCCCGGGATGGTGGTTCCGCTGGACCTCAACGACGCCGACGTACGCGCCGCGGTGGAGGCCGCCCAGGCCGCCGCGCGGACGGAGCCGGGCAAGCCCAGGGTCCTGCTGGTCCCACGCGTCGACGGGACGTACCCGAGCACCGGTGTGCTCGGCACCGTCGAGCAGGTGGGCCGGCTGGCCGACGGCGACCCCGGCGCGCTGATCCGCGGTCGGAGCCGGGTGCGGATCGGCGCCGGGACCACCGGGCCGGGCGCGGCACTGTGGGTCGAGGGGACCCGGATCGATGAACAGGTGCCCGAGCCGCTGCCGGGCCAGGTCGCCGAACTGGTCACGGAGTACAAGGCCCTCGCCACCGCCTGGCTGCGCAAGCGCGGCGCCTGGCAGGTGGTGGACCGGGTGCAGGCCATCGACGATGTCTCCGCGCTCGCCGACAACTCCGGCTACTCGCCGTTCCTGACCACCGAGCAGAAGATCGAACTGCTGGAGACCGGCGACCCGGTGGCCCGGCTCGGGCTGGCCACCCAGCAGCTGCGCGACCACCTCGCCGAGCAGGACGTGGCCGAGACCATCGCCAAGGACGTCCAGGAGGGCGTCGACAAGCAGCAGCGCGAGTTCCTGCTCCGCCGCCAGCTGGAGGCCGTCCGCAAGGAGTTGCGCGAGCTGAACGGCGGGAACGGCAAGGATTCCGTCGAGGAGTCCGACGACTACCGGGCCCGCGTCGAGGCCGCCGATCTGCCGGAGAAGGTCCGCGAGGCCGCCCTCAAGGAGGTCGACAAGCTGGAGCGGTCCAGCGACCAGTCCCCGGAGGGCTCCTGGATCCGCACCTGGCTCGACACCGTCCTCGAACTGCCGTGGAACGAGCGAACCGATGACAAGGCCTCCGCCTATGACATCCAGGGCGCCAAGGCGATCCTGGACGCCGAGCACGCGGGCCTCGAGGACGTGAAGGAGCGCATCACCGAGTATCTGGCGGTGCGCAAGCGCCGCACCGACCGGGGCCTGGGCGTGATCGGCGGCCGGCGCGGCGGCGCCGTGCTCGCGCTCGTCGGGCCGCCCGGTGTGGGCAAGACAAGCCTGGGTGAGTCCGTGGCCCACGCGATGGGCCGCAAGTTCGTCCGCGTCGCCCTCGGTGGCGTCCGGGACGAGGCCGAGATCCGCGGCCACCGGCGTACCTATGTCGGCGCGCTGCCCGGCCGGATCGTCCGCGCGATCAAGGAGGCCGGGTCGATGAACCCGGTGGTCCTGCTGGACGAGATCGACAAGGTCGGCTCGGACTTCCGCGGCGACCCGGCGGCGGCCCTGCTGGAGGTCCTGGACCCGGCGCAGAACCACACCTTCCGCGACCACTACCTGGAGGTCGAACTCGACCTGAGCGACGTCGTCTTCCTGGCGACGGCGAATGTGCTCGAAGCCATCCCGGAGGCCCTGCTCGACCGCATGGAGCTGGTCCGTCTGGACGGCTACACCGAGGACGAGAAGGTCGTCATCGCCCGTGACCATCTGCTCCCGCGTCAGCTGGAGCGGGCGGGCCTGGCCGAGGACGAGGTCACGCTGGACGAGAGCGCCCTGCGCAAGCTCGCCGGCGAGTACACGCGCGAGGCGGGCGTGCGCACCCTGGAGCGGTCTGTCGCCCGGCTGCTGCGCAAGGTCGCGGCCCAGCACGAACTGGGCGAGCGGAAGCTGCCGTTCACCATCACGGACGCCGATCTGCGCGCGCTGATCGGCCGGCCGCACCATGTGCCGGAGTCCGCCCAGGTCCCGGCGGAGCGCCGTACGGCCGTCCCGGGTGTGGCCACTGGCCTCGCGGTCACCGGAGCGGGCGGCGACGTGCTGTTCGTCGAGGCGTCCCTCGCGGACCCGGAGACCGGCGCGGCGGGACTGACCCTGACCGGGCAGCTGGGCGATGTGATGAAGGAGTCGGCGCAGATCGCGCTGAGCTTCCTGCGCAGCCACGGCGCCGAGCTGGAACTGCCGGTGGCCGACCTGAAGGACCGGGGCGTGCACATCCACTTCCCGGCGGGCGCGGTGCCGAAGGACGGCCCGAGCGCCGGTGTCACCATGACGACGGCCCTGGCCTCGCTGCTGTCCGGCCGGCTGGTGCGCACGGACGTGGCGATGACCGGCGAGGTCTCGCTCACCGGCCGGGTGCTGCCCATCGGCGGTGTGAAGCAGAAGCTGCTCGCCGCGCACCGGGCCGGGGTGCGGACCGTCGTCATCCCGAAGCGCAACGAGCCCGACCTGGACGACGTCCCGGCCGAGGTGCTGGACAAGCTGGACGTTCACACCGTCACGGACGTCCGCCAGGTCCTGGAGCTGGCCCTCGCGCCGGCTGTGAACGGCGCGCGGCCCGAGGTTCCGATGGCGGCGTGACGACGGAGCCCCACAGCGGGCTCCGCCCGCGGGCATCGGATGAAGGGGGCCCGGGTCCCGCCGGAGACCCGGGCCCTCACCTGCCTCGGGAGGTCAGCCGGTCGCGAGTGCCTGCACCCGGTCCAGCCCCCCGTTGAACTTGTCGTGGTCCCCGACCTGCGGCCCGCTCTCGGTGTACTGCCACATCGTGTAGGAGCCCCAGCCGGCCGGGAGGCTGCCCACGTTGGAGGAGTAGCGGGCGATCCACAGCGGGTTGGCGCCGAAGCCGCCGTAGTTGCCGGTGCACTGGGTCCACCAGCTGGTGGACGTGTAGATGACGGCGTCGCGGCCCGTGCGGGCCTTGTAGGTGTTCAGGAAGTCGGTGATCCAGCTGACCATCCCGCTGGCCGACTTGTCGTAGCAGTCGGCGCCGTACGGGTTCCACTCGATGTCGAGGGCGCCCGGGAGGGTCTTGCCGTCCCCGGACCAGCCGCCGCCGTGGTCGACGAAGTAGTTGGCCTGGTCGGCGCCGCTCGTGGTGTTCGGGGTCGCGAAGTGGTACGCGCCGCGGATCATGCCGATGTTGAAGGCGCCGTTGTACTGCTGGGCGAAGTACGGGTTCTGGTTGTACGTGCCCTCCGTCGCCTTTGTGTAGGCCCACTTGACCCCGCTGTTCCACAGGGTCGACCAGTCGACGTTGCCCTGGTAGCGCGCGACGTCGACGCCCTCGGTCTCGTCGGCGGCAAGGGCGCGGGGCGTGCCGCCGAGGCCGTCGTGGGCCTGGACGCCCATGCCCATCTGGGCGGAGCCACGGGCGGGCGTGGTGGCCGCATGGGCGCTGGTGAGGGGGAGGGTGAGGGACAGGGCCGCCAGCAGCGTCACGGACAGGGCCGTGAATCTGCGGCGGGTGGTACCGGGTCTGGGCAGGGGCATGGCGTGCCTCCGAGGAGTTGTGGGGGGCCACGGATGGCTTACTGGCGTGGACATGCCAGTAGTCGTGCAGAAAGCTACGCACGTAGACCCGCCGGGGGAAGGGGTCCCGGCGGCTGCCGTTGGTCTACGCCTGCGAAATACTGACGGAGCTGCGGCGATGACGGCGCGTGGCAGAAACTTTCAGAACCGCGAAACCGATCAGGGGTGCTGACGTGCACGAGGACGCGAACGGCGACGGACGGCCCGTCGCCGCCCAGGTGTCGGCGAGTGGTGCGGACCAGGAATTCCTGGCCCTGGAACGCGAGTTGACGATGCTGCTGCGACGCGCCCGGGCCAACCAGGGCGAAATGGCCCGCGAGGTCCACCCCGAACTGGAACCCGCCGCGTACGGCCTGCTCGTCCTGCTGGAGGAGCACGGCCGGCAGCGCGCCACCGACCTCGCAGGCTACATCGGCGTCGGCAAGGCCACCATGTCCCGCCAACTGCGCGCCCTGGAGCAACTGGGCCTGATCGGCCGCGAGCCCGACCCGGCGGACGGCCGTGCCTGGCTGGTGAACCTGACCGACGAGGGCCGCGGCCGGGTCAGCCGGGTGCGCGAGGCCCGCCGGGCCCGCTATGTCCGGCAGCTCGCCCACTGGGACCGGCGCGAGGTCGCGGAACTGGCGCGGCTGCTCCACCAGTTGAACCGGGTCATGGAGAAGTAGCGTCCGTGGCCCGGTCATCCGCAGTGGGGGTTCGGTGCCGGGGGCGGTCGCGGTCATCGGCAGTGGGGGTCCGGTTCGCGGGAAACGGTCGCGGTCACCGCAGTTCCGCGTAGACCACCGTCGCGTCGTCGTGGGTCTTGCCGCGCCCCAGATGCCTGCGCTCCTCGCGGTCGGCCGCCTCCAGGGCGCGTACCCGGTCGACCAGGACCTGTGCGCCCTCCTTCCGGAGCAGAGTGAAACAGTCCGTCCAGTCTCCCCCGCGGAACTTCTCCACCCAGCGTGTCGCCCCGTCGGTCAGCGCGGCCAGGGCACGGACCTCGCGGCGGGGCACGCTCCCCGTCACCGCGCGGGCGGCGACCGACGGGTCCGCGGCGGCCGTGAAGAAGCCGCCCTCCTTGTTGCGGACCGTCGCGTCCGCCACGGCGTCCGAGGCCAGCGCGGCGCGGGGCAGCCGGGCCAGCCGGTCGTCCTGGACCGGGGTGACCGTGCCGGTGCGGGACTCCAGGAGCAGGGTGGAGTCGGACAGGACCAGGTACTCCAGCAACTCGGCCGACCAGCGGATCAGCACGACGGTCGCCTGGGGGGTACGCGGGTGAGAAAGGTCACAGGTGATCGCGTGTGCCTCGGCCGTGCGGAGAATCGCCCGGGAGAGAATCTCCGGCAGCGTCAGATCCCGGTCGGAAACGGTCAGTTCGGTCAGTGCGCCGCCGAGTCGCGCGGTGAACCACGGAACGGAATGCAGACAGCCCGTCCCGTCCTTCGGCGGGGTCACCCCGTCCAGGACGATCACGCAACCACCCTGTCCGCAGGCCGGTAGTCCGACACCGGCGAAGTCCTCGTTGGGGCGGTCGGGGTCGCCCGGCTCGGACACGACTTCAGTACGCATCCGGCCAGTCTGCATGAGCCCTTCACGGGGTCCGCCAAAGACCGGCATCGGTTGCCGAACTGACGTAGCCACGCAGGTCAGCCGCCTGGTTTGGGGGGGAATGACACATTCCGAGAAAGCGCGGCGGCGAATACTGCCAAAGCTCTGCCGCCCGCGTCCAACCGGCCCGCCGGAAACCACTCGCACGCCTGCCGGGTTGACTTGCCCGCCAACTCCCCGCCAAGGTTCACTCCTTCAGGTGGCGGGCCAGATGATGCGTGACCGCTGACCACCGGCACTGGGAGGGTCGGGACGGACCGTACCGGGTGTAGACACCGCCCCGGCATCGAGTAGACACCACCCCGGCACCGAGACGGGCATCGAGACGGGCATCGAGACGGCGGAGTGCCACCCGGACCCATGGGTACACGAGTTCAGGAATGCGAGCACCGGTGCAGATGAAGCGCCCTCGGCGCAAAGGCAGGCAGACGGCCCCCGAGGGAAGCGCCGAGCACACCCCCGTCGGCACCGGCCGCCCCACCCACGTACGCAACCGGCTGATCGTCGCCGTGGCCGTGGTGGCCGCGACCGTCGCCGGGGCCGGCGCCCCGTCCCTGGTCACCGCCTCCGGGCGGCTGAGTGACACCCAGGAGCTGGTGACCCTCGCCGGACGCACCGAGAGCGCGCTGACCCTCGCACACGCGCTCGCCGACGAACGTGACGAGGTCACCTCCTACATCGCGGCGGGCCGGCCCAAGTCCAAGGCCCCCGCCGAGGACCGCGGCGCCCGCGTCGACCAGCAGGTCGAGGACCTGCGCGCCGACCCCGACACGCCCTCCGGGCTGCGCGCGGACCTCGACGCCGTCGCCACCGTCCGCCGGGCCGCGCGCACCGGCAAGAGCACCGCGCTGGAAGCCCACCAGACCTACACCGCCACCATCACCGACCTGCACCGGCTGGCCGAGAAACTGGCCGAGCGGATGCCCCCACGCGCGGGCTCCGGCGCCTACGCGCTCGCCGAGCTGGACTCCGCCGTCCAGCAGTCCGCCGCCGCCCGCGGGCTGCTCCTCGCGGCCCTGAGCGTGCCGAGCACCACCCAGACGGTGATCGACCCCCTCACCGGACTGCCCACGACGACCGCGGTCACCTCCGAGGCAGGCAAGAAGCAGCGCGACGCCCTCACCGCCGCCGCCCAGCAGGCCCGTCTACGCGCCGACGCCGCCCTCGCCGACTTCCGCGACGGTGCCCCCGAGTCGGCCGTCACGACGTACGACTCCACGGTCACCGGCCCCGAGGTCAACTCCGCCGACAAGTACCTCGCCGCCCTCACCGACCAGCCGACGCTCGCCGACGGCGAACTGGCCACCAGCACCAAGAAGCTGGACGCCGCCCTGTCCGCGCGGGTCGAGTTGATGCGGGGCGTGGAGTCCTCGCTCTACGACCGCCGCACCAAGGACCTGGAACGGCTGCGCGACGACGATGTCACCGCGCTGGAGATCCGCGTCGCCGCGCTGACCGCCCTGCTGCTGTTCGCCGTCGGCATCGCCACCGCGCTGGCCCGCACCCTCACCCGCCCGCTGTCGGTGCTGCGCCGCGGCTCTGCACGGCTGGCCGGGGCCGAGGACCCGTCGGCCGAGGAACCCATCACGTTCACCGGCCGCAACGACGAGTTCGCCCAGGCCGTCCGCTCCGTCAACGCCCTGCACACGCGCGTCGCCGCCCTGCACGAGCGCATCTCCACCCTGGAGGCCGACCGCAAGCATCTGGTCGGCCAGCGCCAGAAGATGGCCGACGCCCGTGAGGAGCTACGGGCCGAACTCGCGGCCGCGCAAGCGCGGTTGGAGCAGGTACGGGGCGGCATCGGCGGCACGTTCGTGAACCTGGCGCTGCGCACGCTCGGCCTGGTCGAGCGGCAACTGGCGGTCATCGAGGGCCTGGAGGAGCGCGAGCAGGACCCCGACCGGCTGGCCACGCTGTTCAAGCTCGACCACTTCGCCACGGTCATGCGTCGGCACAGCGAGAATCTGCTGGTCCTCGCCGGTACCGAGCACATCCAGAACCACCACGGCCCGGTGCCGCTGGTCGACGTGGTGCGGGCCGCGGTCAGCGAGATCGAGCGCTACGAGCGGGTCCGCATCGCCGCGCTGCCCCCGCACGCCCATGTGGCCGGATTCGCGGCCGACGACCTCTCCCATCTGCTGGCCGAACTCATGGAGAACGCCACCTCGTTCTCCCCGCCGGACCTGCCCGTCGAGATCTCCGGCTGGCTGCTGGAGAGCGGCGAGGTGATGCTCTCGGTGCAGGACGAGGGCATCGGCATGGCCGCCGAGCGCCTGGAGCGGCTCAACGCCCGCCTCGCCGACTTCGACCCGGACGCGCCATACGACCAGGAGGGCGAGGACGGTCTCGGGCTCGGCCTGTACGTCGTGGGCCGTCTCGCGCACCGGCACGGCGTCCGGGTGCAGTTGCGCGCGCAGCAGCCGGGCGGCGTGGCGGCGGTCGTGGTCCTCTCGCACGACCTGCTGGCGAGCGCCCCGGCGAAGGCCGTCCCGTCCCCGGCGAGCATGGTCGGCGGCGCCCAGCCCGTGTCGCTGCCCGGCGCGGACGCCGAGGCCAACTCCAATGTGCTGCACGGCCGGACGCCCGACGGCGCCCCACCGGCCGCGCCGACGGAGCAGGCCGTACGGAAGCCGACCACCACGGACGCTCCACCACACGGGAGCGAGCCGACGGAACACACCACAGCACCGGAACACCCGGCGGGGCGGTCGGAACACGCGCAGGCGTCGGAGCCGACGGTTGGGCGGGCGGGGCGTGCGGACGTGTCCGGGCGCGGGAGTGGCTCGGGTGGCCCTGCCGTGGCGTCGGAGCCCATGGCTGGGCAGGCGGGGCACGCCGTAGTTCCGGAGGTCGGGCCGGTCGGGCGTGCTGTCGTGTCGGAGGCCGTCGGCTCGTCGGAGACTTTCGCCGAGACCACGATGGAGTTGCTGGCGCCGGACCCGGCCGCCGTCGACGCCGCGTCGGCCCGGCAGGGCGCACCGGCCCAGGGCGCCGGGGCCCACGGGTTCCCCACGCCCGGAACCCCCCGCTCCGGCGACCCCGCCCAGGGGCCCACCACCGCTCCCGACGGCGACACCGCTCCCGACGGCGACACCGCCCCCGACGGCGACAGCGTCGGCGATGACGTGGCCCACGAGCGCACCCCCGACCCGGTCACCGCCAAGGGCCTGCCCAAGCGCACCCCGAAGATCACCGCGACCGCCCCGGCCCCCCGTCGGCAGTCCGGGTCCGTGGACGCCGACGCCCTGCGCCGCAGGCTCGGCGGTTTCCGGCGCGGCGCGGAGGCCGGCCGCCGCGATGTCGCGGCGGAGATCGTGGAACAGGCAGGCGAGACCGGCACACCCGCGGCCCAGGCCGCGGAGCGTGCCGCCGGGGAAGCCATGGGGGGCACCGTCGAGGAGGCAAGCAGTTGACCGCTCCCAGTACCTTCGGACTGAGCAGTGAGGCCCGCAATCTGCACTGGCTGCTGACGAACCTGGTCGAGGAGGTGCCGGGCATCCAGTCGGTCGCGGTGATCTCCTCCGACGGCCTGCTGCTCCTGTCCTCCGACCCTGGCCGAGCCGCCGAGGCACGCGAGGCGGACGAGACGCCGCGCAGCGGCCCGCGCGGCTCCGCCGCCGACCTCGCCACCGTAGTGTCCGGCATCGGCAGCCTCACCCTCGGCGCCGCCAAGCTGATGGACTCCGGCGGGGTCAAGCACACGATGGTCGCGATGGACGAGGGCAGCCTCTTCGTGATGTCGATCAGCGACGGCTCGCTGCTCGGGGTGCACGGCTCCGCGGACTGCGACATGAGCGTGGTGGCCTACCACATGGCGCTCTTCGTGGGCCGGGCCGGTCATGTGCTGACCCCCGAACTCCGCAGCGAGCTGCGAAAATCCCTGGAGTCCGAATCGTCGGGGAGCCCCCGATGAGCCGGGCTCCGAACAAACTCCCGGTCCGCGGCGGCGACCGCAAGTCCGCCCGGGTCCGCCCCTACTCGCTCACCGGCGGCCGCACCCGTTTCGGTCACGTCCTCCTCGTGGAGACGTTCGTGGCCAGCACGGAGGCCCTGGGGCCACCGGAGGAGCGCAAGGAACTGACCGGGGGCACCTCCCCTGCGTTGAGCCATGGGGAAGGCGACCGCACCATCCGGGTCATGCCGGAGATGCGGGCCATCGTCGAACTGTGCCGCCGTATGCGTACGGTGGCCGAGATCGCCGCGCTGCTGCACATGCCGCTCGGCGTGGTCCGCGTACTCCTGAGCGATCTCGCGGACCAGGGAAAGATCCGTGTGTACGGAACCGGAACCGGTCACGGCGTCGGCCGGCCGGACCGCGCTCTGCTGGAAAGGGTGCTGAGTGGACTCCGCCGTCTCTGACGCCGTCGGCGTCGCCCCCCTCGTCGTCGAGCCCGACGAGGAACTGAAAGCCTGGCAGACGGACCGCACCCGGGCCCCCGCGGCCACGAAGATCGTGGTGGCGGGCGGCTTCGGCGTCGGCAAGACCACGCTGGTCACCACCGTCTCGGAGATCACGCCGTTGCAGACCGAGGCGCTGATGACCGAGGCGAGCGAGGCCACCGACGATCTCTCCGCCACGCCGGGCAAGCTGACCACCACCGTGGCCATGGACTTCGGCCGTATGACGCTCGACGACGACCTGGTGCTCTACCTGTTCGGCACACCGGGCCAGCAGCGGTTCTGGTTCATGTGGGACGACCTGGCGCGGGGAGCCATCGGCGCCGTCGTCCTCGCCGACACCCGTCGGCTGGGGGACTGCTTCCCGGCGCTCGACTACTTCGAGAGCTGCGGAATGCCGTACCTCGTCGCGGTCAACCACTTCGACGGCAGCGAGCTGTTCGAGCCGCAGGACCTGCGCGAGGCGCTCAGCGTCCCCGCGCACGTACCTGTCATGATCATGGATGCGCGGCGCCGGATATCGGTGATCGAGACCCTCCTCGCCCTCGTCGCCCACGCGCTCGACGAAACCCCCGCGTAGGCCGTAGGCCGCCGTCGCCCTTCCAGGAGGCACCACCCGCATGCGGAAGATACTCGTCGTCGGCGCCGGCCAGTCCGGTCTCCAGCTGGCCCTCGGACTCCAGTCCCATGGATACGAGGTCACCCTGATGGCGAACCGGACCGCGGACGAGATCCGCTGCGGCCGGGTCATGTCGACGCAGGTCATGTTCCACACGGCGCTGCAGCACGAGCGCGATCTCCAGCTGAACTTCTGGGAGTCCCAGGCCCCGAAGATCGAAGGAATCGGCGTCTCGGTCGCGGCCCCCGGCTCCATCGACCCGGGCCCGGCGCAGCGGGCCGTCGACTGGGTGGGCCGGCTCGACGGGTACGCGCAGTCCGTGGACCAGCGGGTGAAGATGGCCGGCTGGATGGAGACCTTCGCGCAGCGCGGCGGCCAACTGGTCATCCACGGTGCGGCGGTCGGCGACCTCGACTACTTCTCCCGCATGTACGACCTGGTCCTGGTCTCGGCGGGCAAGGGCGAGCTGGTGTCCATGTTCGACCGCGACCCCGAGCGCTCGCCCCACGGCGAGCCGCAGCGCGCCCTCGCGGTGGCCTACGTCCACGGCCTCGGCCCGCGCCCGGAGCACCCGGAGTTCGACGCGGTCCGCTGCAACCTGGTCCCCGGGGTCGGCGAGCTGTTCGTCATGCCCACCCTGACCACCTCCGGCCGTGCGGACATCCTGTTCTGGGAGGGCATACCGGGCGGCCCGCTCGACGTCTTCGCCGGCATCAAGGACCCGGGCGAGCACCTCTCCCTGACCCTGGAACTCATGGAGCGGTTCACACCCTGGGAGCACGCGCGGGCCACGAAGGCGGAACTGACCGACGCGGGCGGCGTGCTGGCGGGCCGTTACACCCCCACCGTGCGCCACCCCGTCGGCACGCTCCCCGGCGGCGGTCGGGTCCTCGGCGTGGCGGACGTGGTCGTCGCCAACGACCCGATCACCGGCCAGGGCGCCAACTCGGCGGCCAAGTGCGCGGCGTCCTACCTCGCCTCGATCCTCGAACACGGCGAGAAGGAGTTCGACGAGATCTGGATGCGGGCCACCTTCGACCGGTACTGGGACACGGCCCGGCACGTCACCCAGTGGACCCACGCGATGCTCGCGCTGCCGGAGCACGTCCTGAACCTGGTCGGGGCGGCCGGGCAACTCCAGCCGGTCGCGGACCGGTTCGCGAACGGCTACGACGATCCGGCCGACTTCGAGAACTTCTTCTATGAGCCGGAGAAGACGGCGGCGTACGTGGCTTCGGTGGTCGGCGCCTAGCTGGACGCCGTCGGGGCTGGTGAGCGTGGGCGGTGTGGGGTGCGGCCCGGTGTCGGTGCTCGCCCGGCGGCTCGGGGTGCCGGTGCGGATGGTGGACATGGCGCTGGACTGTGCTACGGACACCTTCCCGAAGGACGTCGTCGTACGGCATCGGGTGCGGCGCGGCAGCGGCCGGATCGACATCGAGGACGCGCTGACCCCGGAGCAGGCCGAGGCCGCCTTCCGGGCCGGGATGGCCGTGGCCGACGAGGAGGCCGACTCCGGTACGGACATGGTGGCGCTCGGCGATGTGAGCGTGGGCGGGACCACGGCGGCGGCCGTGCTCGTCGCCGCGCTGTGCGGGACCGACGACCGACGCCTGCGTGGTGACTTCTGCGGCCGGGCGCGCCGTTCCCCGGGCTTCTAGAGGGGGCGGGTGAGGGGCTGGGCCTTCGGGTCGGGGCGTACCGCGCCCAGGATGGGGTTGGCCGCGATCGGGGAGATCTTGACCTGGGTGCCGGGCCGCGGGGCCTGGACGACCTTGCCGTCTCCGAGGTACATCGCCACATGCGTGGCCTCGGGGAAGTAGACGACGAGGTCGCCCGGGCGCAGTTCGTTCAGCGGGACGTGCGTCAGCCGTGCCCACTGTTCCTGGCTGGTCCGCGGGATCGGGGTGCCGGCGTGCTCCCACGCCTGCGAGGTCAGCCCCGAGCAGTCGTACGCCCCGGGCCCCTGTGCCCCCCACTGGTAAGGCTTGCCGAGCTGTTCCACGGCGTAGCGCACGGCCCGGTCGCCCTGTTGCGAGGGGGGCCGCGCGCTGCTGAGCGAACCGGAGGCGACGAACTCGCGCTGTGCGTCGGCGATGCCGTCCCGCTCGACGCGGGCGAGTTCGGCGAGTTGGTCGGCGCTGAGCGAGGCGAGCAGCTTCTCGATGTCGGCGAGCCGGGCGCGGACGTCGTCCCGCTGCCGCTGCTGCCGCCCGGTGAGCAGGGCCTGGCCGTCGAGAGCCTTGCGGGCCTTGCGGACCAGGGCGTCCTGCTTCTTCTCGCTGCCTTCGAGCCGGTTCACCGTCTGCGCGCGGCCCCGGGACAACTGCCGGATTACATGCCCCTCGTCGAGCGCGCGCTGCGGATCGCGGGCCAGCAGCAGCTTTACGTAGGGGGAGAGGCCGGTGCTGCCCTGGTACTGCTGCCGGGCGAGCCGTGCGGCGTCCCGGCGGCTGTCGTGCAGGGAGAGCCGGGCGCGGGCCAGCGCCCCGTCGAGCCGCTTGACCTCGGCGCGCTGCCGGGTCAGTCGCTCCGCGGTGGCGTTGTAGGTCTCGGTGGCCTGTTCGGCCTGCCGGTACAGCTTCTGAAGGTCCGTCAGCAGTTCGGCCACGGGTCGCTGCGGCGCGGGCGCGGCCACGGCGGGTACGGGCACGAGGGCGGCCTGGGCCGCGACCGCGGCCGTACCCACCAGGCGCCACAACATTTCTGACATGTCATCACCTCGGATGCGGGCAGGCGTTTTGTCATATCTTCGCCTTCGCGCCGCGAGTATCCGAGGTGCGCGCGCGTCCCGCGCGTCGAGCGTGCGCGGTTCGGCGCAACCGTGTCACCCGTCCGCGTCATCCGGCCTGCCGGGCGGCGTGGCGTCCGCTCCGGCCGCCCGCCGGGACCAGGGCCACCGCGACCCGGCCCCGTCCTTCGCCCCCTTGCCGCCCTCGGCGTCGAACAGGTACATCCAGCCCTGCGTGAGTCCGAGCCTCCCCCACACCCGGCCTCGCCCGGGCGCGGGTGCCCCCGCGCCGTGCGTGCGGGGCATGCGGCGGTAGACGAGGACGGTGGGCGGTCCGCCGTGCGCGTCCGGCACCGGGATGCGGTACGTCTTCGGCGGGTGACCGGTGGGGCCCAGCAGCACGGGGAGCACGCGCCCGTCCATCGGCCCACCCTCGAACGGGGTGTCCTGACTCTTCACGGCACCAGTGTCAGGCATCCTCGGCGAGCACGGCACGACGAGCACGGCACGACGAGCACGACGGGCACGGCACGACGGGCACGGCGAGGAGCGCCGCCGTCTGCGGGTCACGGCCCGCGGTCACCGTCAGGGCGGCCACGAACTGCTCGACCGGCCAGTCGGGACAAAACCTCCCGAAATGATGAGACTGTTCGTGATCAAGGCCGTCAATCCCCTGCGCCGACTTGTTGACCCGGGTGTCTCCGTGTGAGCCTGCGAGCTATGCCGACCTATGACCTGTACGCCAAGGACCCGGGAGATCCCCGCTGGCAGGTGCCCGCGACCGGCGCGGCCCGGTTCAGCTGGGAGTACGACGACGGCCGCGACCGGCTGCTCGCCCTGTATCAGAAGGGCAAGGACAAGCAGTGGGACGGCATGCGGCGCATCGACTGGGACATCGACGTCGATCCGTACGACGCGCTCGGCACCCCCGACGAGGCGATGACCCTCTACGGGACACGCCACTGGGCGAAGCTGACCGACCGTGACAAGGGCGAGCTGCGGCAGCACTTCGCCTCCTGGCAGTTCAGCCAGTTCCTGCACGGGGAACAGGGCGCGATGATCTGCGCGGCGCGGATCGTGGAGTCGGTGCCCGACCTGGATGCCAAGTTCTACTCGGCGACCCAGACGATGGACGAGGCACGGCACGCCGAGATCTACAGCCGCTTCCTGCACGAGAAGATCGGCATGGTCTACCCGATCAACGACAACCTCCAGTCGCTGCTCGGCGACACGCTGCGCGACAGCCGCTGGGACATGCCGTACCTGGGCATGCAGGTGCTGATCGAGGGGCTCGCCCTCGCCGCGTTCGGCATGATCCGCGACACCACCGACAAGCCGTTGCCGAAGCAGATCCTGGCGTATGTCATGCAGGACGAGGCCCGGCACGTCGCCTTCGGGCGGATGGCGCTGCGGGACTACTACAAGCAGCTCACCGACGCCGAACTGCGCGAGCGCGAGGACTTCGTCATCGAGGGCTGCTATCTGATGCGGGACCGGCTGCGCGGGGTCGAGGTGCTGGAGAACTTCGGCATCCCCGGCCCGGAGGCGGCGGAGCTGAGCGAGCGCTCCGAGTTCCTCCAACTGTTCCGCAAGCTCCTGTTCAGCCGTATCGTCCCCTGCGTCAAGGACATCGGCCTGTGGGGCAGCCGCCTCCAGCAGGCATACGTCGACATGGGCGTCCTGGAACTGGGCGACTCCGACCTCGACCGGCTCATGGCCCAGGACGAGGAGATCGCCGAACAGCTGGACGCGGAACGCTTCGCGGCGGAGGAACGGGCCCGGGTGGCGGAGGTCGAGCAGGCGATCGAGGCAGGCGAGGACGACTGACAGCGACGTGATCAGCGACGCGTCCCCGGCGCCGGGGGAACCCCGTCTCTCAGGCCGAGTACCGCCCGCATCACGGCCTTGGCGATCGGTGCCGCGTCCCCACCGCCGCTGATCTCGCCCCGGTCGGCCGAGGCGTCCTCCACCACCACCGCGACGGCCACCTTCGGCTCCAGATCGGCGTCGGCCTTGGCCCAGGACACGAACCAGGCGTACGGCACACCGGCGTTGCCCACACCGTGCTGCGCGGTGCCGGTCTTGCCGCCCACGGTGGCACCGGGAATGGCCGCGTTGGTGCCGGTGCCCTCGCGGACCACGCCGGTCATCAGCTCCCTCATCCGCAGGGCCGTCGCCGGGTTCATCGCCTGGCGCAGCGCGCGGGGACCGGCGGTGCCCAGTGTCTCGCCGCCCCTGCGGGTGGTCCGCTCCACCAGGTACGGCGCGCGCACCTGCCCGCCGTTCGCGACGGCCGCCGCCACCATCGCCATCTGCAGCGGCGTGGCCCGCGTGTTGTACTGGCCGATCGACGACAGTGCCAGCTGCGCCCGGTCCACCGAGGTGTCGAAGGTGCTCGGCGCGACCGAGAACGGGATCTTCAGATCGGTGTCGTTGAAACCGAACGCCTGCGCGGTGGACACCATGTTCTCGACCCCGACGTCCACGCCCAGCTTCGCGAACACCGTGTTGCAGGACCACTCGAACGCGGCCCGCAGCGAGGCGTCCGCACAGCCCTCGCCCTCGTTCGTCAGCCGCGTCCGGGTGCCGGGCAGCGGGTACGGGTCGGGGGAGTCCGTCGGCCGGTCCAGGTCCTCGACCAGGCCGGCGTCCAGCGCCGCCGCGGCCGTGACCACCTTGAAGGTGGAACCCGGCGGATAGGTCTGCCGCACGGCCCGGTTGAGCATCGGCTTGTCCGGGTCCCGGTTGAGCCGGGACCAGGCCGACGTCACCGACTCGCCGTTCCCGGACAGCACGGCCGGGTCGTACGACGGGCTGGACACCAGCGCCAGGATCCGGCCGGTCGACGGCTCCACGGCGGCCACCGCGCCCTTGCGCCCGCCGAGCCCCCGGTACGCCGCCTCCTGCGCGGCCCGGTCGAGGGTGGTGACGACGTTCCCCGGCGCGTTGTGCGCCCGGGTGACGTCGTTCCACAGCGGGAATGGCGACAGCAGCGGATCGGAGCCCGAGAGGACGCCGTCCTCCGCGTGCTCCAGGAACGTCGTCCCGTACACCTGCGAGGCGAAGCCGGTGACCGGGGCGTACAACGGGCCGTTCGCGTACGTCCGTTCGTGGCGCAGCTGCTCGCCGGTGTCCCGGGAGCCGGTCACCGGGGCGTCCTCGACCAGGATGTCGCCGCGTGGCTGGCCGTAACGGGCGATCGTGGCGCGGCGGTTGGCCGGGTTGCCGTCGTAGGCGGGCCCCTGGACGACCTGCACCCGGGCGGCGTTCACCAGGAGCGCCGCGAGCAGCAGCGCGCAGAACACGGCGGCGTGCCGGATGTGCCGGGTCATCGGTCCGTCCGCGGGTCGTACGGGCGCCGGGCCGAGTCGCTGACCCGGATGAGCAGCGCGGTGATCGCCCAGTTGGTGACGACCGAGGAGCCGCCCTGCGCCAGGAACGGCATCGCCATGCCGGTCAGCGGGATCAGCCCGGTCACCCCGCCCGCGATGACGAACACCTGGAGCGCCACGAGCGAGGCCAGGCCGATGGCGAGGAGCCGCCCGAAGGGGTCGCGCAGGGCGAGGCCGGCCCGGTAGCCGCGCTCCACGAGCAGCCCGTACAGCAGGAAGATCGCCGACAGCCCGGCGAGCCCCAGCTCCTCGCCCGCCGTTGCCAGAATGAAGTCCGACTTGGCCGCGAAGCCGATCAGGACGGAGTGGCCGAGGCCCAGACCGCTGCCGAGGACACCGCCCGCGGCGAAGGCGAACAGGGACTGCGCGAGCTGGTTGGGGCCCTGGCCCGCCTCGATCGTGGCGAACGGGTGCTGCCAGTCCTCGACCCTGGTGTGCACATGCGGCTCCAGCCAGCCGACCGCGACCGCGCCGAACGCGGCGAGCAGCAGCCCCACCGCGATCCAGCCGGTGCGGCCGGTGGCGACGTACAGCAGGACCACGAACAGGCCGAAGAACAGCAGCGAGGTGCCGAGGTCGCGCTCCAGCACCAGGACACCGACGCTGATCAGCCAGACGGTGACGATCGGGCCGAGGACCCGGCCGGTGGGCAGTTGCACGCACCAGACGCGGCGGCCCGCGTAGGCGAGCGCGTTGCGGTTGGCCGCCAGGTAGGCCGCGAAGAACACCGCTAGCAGTACCTTCGCGAACTCGCCCGGCTGGATGGAGAATCCGGAGACCCGGATCCAGATGCGGGCGCCGTTCACCGCGGGGAACAGGATCGGCAGCATCAGCAGGCCGAGGGCGGCGGCGCCGCTGACGTAGGCATAGCGCTGAAGCACCCGGTGGTCGCGCAGCAGCAGGACGACCACGATGAACAGACCCGCGCCGAGCGTGGACCACACGAGCTGGGTGGGCGCCGCCCGGTCGCCGGGCGTCTCCAGGTCGAGCCGGTAGATCAGCACCAGGCCGAGGCCGTTGAGCAGCACGCCGATCGGCAGCGGCAGGGGGTCGGCGCAGGGGGCCCGGAGCCGGACCGCCACATGCGCGAGCAGCGCGAGCACCCCGAGCCCGGCGCCGTAGCCCGCGGCACCGGGCGGGACGGCACCGGTGCGCGCGAGGCCGACGGCGCAGTAGCCGTACACGGACAGCAGGACGGCCAGCACGATGAGGGAGAGTTCGATGCCACGGCGCCCGGGGAGCGGTACGACGGGGGTGGGGGGGTCCGCCGCTGCCACCGAGGTTCCGGCCTTCGTCATGTCCGGAACCTACCTAAAGGGTGAGCTTTGTGTGTCTTGATGCTCAGCACCAGCGTGGCGCGGGACCGATGTTGTCGATGTACCGGGCGGTGGCCCAGGCCCAGGTGCCGTCCGTGAGGAGGTACCACAGGGGGTTGCCGCGCACGTTGTCGCCGTAGACCGCGCAGCGGATCGAGACGACCTCGCCCTGCCGGACGAAGCCGATCCGGCGGCTCGCGCGATCGGGCCGGTCGTGCAGCCACAGACCGCCGGCCGCCGTGACCACGCCCCGGTAGTGATCGGGACCCTCGCCACCACGGGAGTCCGCGGCGGCGGGCACGCCGCAGAACGCGCCGACCAGGGCGCAGGATGCGACGCTCACGGCGAGACCGCGGGCAACGACAGAACGCAGGGCCATGGAAACCTCCGAGGAAGAGAGGAAAAGGCACGAAGCCAACTCCCCGCCACGCTAAGAGCCCCACCCCCCACCGGCCCGCCCCACTGACCCAACGGAACCAATCCCCCGCCCGATAGGGGCGCGGGGAACTGCGTGCCCAGCCACACTCGACCCGCACTCCGCAATCCACGCGAACTCCCGGGTTCGACCCGACCGCCCT
>NZ_JBSGBN010000018.1:19066-96983 GCF_053601275.1 Streptomyces sp. NPDC004752
CACCCCGGCGGAGTCCAGCCGTGCCCGATAGGGGTGCGGGGAACTGCGCAACCCACCACACTCGACCCGCACCCCGCAGCCCACGCGAACTCCCGGGTTCGACCCGACCGCTCTCACCCCGGCGGAGTCCAGCCGTGCCCGATAGGGGTGCGGGGAACTGCGCAACCCACCACACTCGACCCGCACCCCGCAGCCCACGCGAACTCCCGAGCTCGACCCGACCACCCCTGCAATCCGCGCGGCAGCGCCCCGGTGGGGTTCTTGCCCCCGGACCGCCCCGCCTGATCCCATGGTCGAGGGGTGATGGCGCATGAACGGACTGCGCGTGGTGCCGGACGGACGGCACGGCCGGGAACGGCTGTACGTCTGCCTCGCCGACGGCAGGAACGTCGCCTGGTACGACCGCGAGGCGGCCCGGGTCAACCTGCTCAGCGAGGACCGCAGGGAGGACGTACTGGAGGCGCTGGGCCCCTTTCTGACCGGCCCGGTGGCCGTGGGCCCGCCGCCCGTCCCGACGCCCGCGGAGCTGGCCAGGCTCTCCCTGCACCCGGACGACGACCTGGCCCCCAACCGCCCGGGCGAGGCGCTGCTGGTGGCCCTCGACCGGGATCCCGGCCCGGCCAGGCGGCTGCGGCCGGACCCGCGGCGCCGGGCGCTGCTGGCCGAGCAGACCGTCGGCGAGGCCCTGGACCGGCTGGACGGAGCGGGCTGGCACACCCTGCACTCGATTCCGCTGCCGGGCGGCGACCGGCTGCACCACCTGCTGATCGGCCCCGGCGGACTCTTCGCCCTGCACACCCTGTACGCCCGCAGGCAGCGCGTCCTGGTGACCGACCCGCTGGTCGCGCTGGGCCGCCGCGAGGCGTACCCGCTGCTGCGCCGCGTCCGCGCCGACGCCGACCGCGCCTCCTACGCCCTGACGGCCGAGGTCCGCCCGGTCCTCGCCCTGGCGGGCGCCGCGGAGGTCACCGTCACCGTTCCGCCGCGCGAGCTGCGCGTCGTACGGGACACGGACGTGACGGCGCTGTCCCGGCTCGGCGCGGTGCTGAAACCGGCGGACGTGGAGGCGCTGCATGCGATGGCCCGCGACCGTAACACCTGGCTGCGGGTGCAAGGACCGGCGCACGGCGGGCCAGCGGGCTGACGGGCTGCCCCGATGTGTCCCGTCAGGGCAGTTCCGCCGAGTGCGTGCCGTCCAGGAGCGGGGACATCAGGTCGCCGAGATCCTGCAGCCGTGCCCCCATGTCCTGCGCCCGGAACACCAGCTGCCCCGCCTTCCGGCACTCCGCCACCTCCGCCCAGGTGACCGGCGCGGACACGGCCGCCTCGGTCCGGGCCCGTAGCGTGTAGGGCGCGGCCGTCGTCTTCCGCCCGGCGTTCTGGCTCCAGTCCACGAACACCTTCCCCGGCCGCAGGCTCCGGGTCATCCGGTGCACCACCAGCCGCGGCAGCGCCCGCTCCGCCGCCACGGCCACCCCCTTCGCATACTCCGAGGCACGCTCCGAGGAGGCCCCGCGCACCGCGGCCAGCAGATGCAGCCCCTTCGCCCCGGACGTCTTCGCGTATGCCTCGATCCCGTCCGCCGCCAGCCGCTCCCGCAGCCACAGCGCGACCTCGCAGCAGTGCGCCACCGTCGCCGGGGCCCCCGGGTCGAGGTCGAAGACCAGCCGGTCGGCCTCCCCGGGCGCCCCGATCACCCACTGGGGCGTGTGGAACTCGGTGACGAGGTTCGCCGCCCACATCAGCGAGGCCAGATCCTGCACCAGCACCATCCGCGCGGGCCCCGCCGACCGGGGCACCTCGGCCGTCGTGACCCACTCGGGCGTACCCGGCGGCACGTTCTTGGTGAAGAACACCTGCCCGTCCGGCCCGTCCGGATAACGCAGGAATGACACTGGCCGGTCACGGAGGTGGGGGAGCAGCACACGGGACGTGGTCGCGTAGTAGTGCAGCAGTTCGCCCTTGGTGAAGCCGGTCGCCGGATACAGCACCTTCTCCAGGTTGCTGAGCGCAACCCGCCGCCCCTCCACCTCTGTGATCGGCGTCATACGATGACAATCTCAGATATTTACGGACGCAACACCACGAACCGGATGGAAGGGTGCGGCACGTGCGATCCCTATGGAACGGCGCCATCTCCTTCGGCCTCGTCAGCATCCCGATCAAGCTGGTGAACGCCACCGAGAGCCACTCGATCTCCTTCCGTCAGATCCACACCGGGGACGGCGGCCGCATCCGGTACCGCAAGTTCTGCGAGCTGGAGGACCGCGAGGTGAGCGGCGCGGAGATCGGCAAGGCGTACGAGGACGCGGACGGCACGATGATCCCGATCTCCGACGACGACCTCGCCCATCTGCCGATCCCGACCGCCCGCACGATCGAGATCGTGGCCTTCGTCCCGGGCGACCGGATCGATCCGCTCCAGATGGGGGCCGCGTACTACCTCGCGGCCGGCGGCGCCGCGGCGGCCAAGCCGTACACCCTGCTGCGCGAGGCGCTCAAGCGCAGCAACAAGGTCGCCATCGCCAAGTACGCGCTGCGCGGCCGGGAGCGCCTCGGCATGCTGCGGGTGGTGGGCGACGCCATCGCCATGCACGGTCTGCTGTGGCCGGACGAGGTCCGGGCCCCCGAGGGAGTCGCGCCGGACACGGAGGTCACGGTCCGCGACAAGGAACTCGATCTCGCGGACGCCCTGATGGACACCCTCGGCGAGGTCGACCTGGCCGATCTGCACGACGAGTACCAGGCGGCCCTGGAGGAGGTCATCGCCGCGAAGGCGGCAGGTGAGGCGCCCCCCGAGGCGCCCGCCGCGGCCCCGGGCGGCAAGGTGCTCGACCTGATGGCCGCGCTGGAGAAGAGCGTCCGGGCCGCCAAGGAGTCCCGCGGGGAGGAGGCGGAGCCGGGGGAGGAGGCCGGGGCGGCGGAGCAGGCCGAGGTCACCGCGCTGCCGGGGCGCCGGTCCACCCGCGCGGCCCCCAAGGAGACGGGCGGCCGGAAGACGGCGACCGCGGCGAAGAAGACGGCGGCGAAGAAGACCACGGCCGTCGCGGGGAAGACGGCCAAGTCCGCCCGGACGAAGAAGACGGCGGCGAAGTCGACCGCCGAGTCCGCCGACCGGACGACCGCCAAGAAGGCCACCGCCAAGAAGACGGCGACCAAGAAGTCCGCCGCGTCCCGCAAACGCACGGCCTGAGCACGCCGCCGACCACCTGTCCTCGACCACGTGTCGCCGACCGCGCGCTCTCGACCACGTGTCGTCGGCCGCGCGCTCTCGACCACGTGTCGTCGGCCGCGCGCTCTCGACCACGTGTCGCCGGCCGCGCGCTCTCGACCACGTGTCCCCGGCCGCGCGCTCTCAACCACGCGTCGCCGACCGCGCGCTCTCGACCACGGGCACTCGACCGTGTGTCCTCGATCACGGGCCCTCGACCGCGCGCCCCCGACCGCGTGTCCCCGGCCAACGGTCCCACCACGCAGGCCGAGCGCACCGGTGCACCGCGCCACGCCACTACACCACCCCGGCGCATCCGCAGGCGCACCGCCGGGCCCGTAGGCCCCGACAGCGGCACCAGCCGCCGCACCCCCAGCCGCCGCACTTCCAGCCCGACACCCCCTCCCGCGCGAGCAGTCCTATCGCATCGGCCGCGCCCGGCGCGGCCACGTCCAACGGGTACACCGGATACGTCGCGTCGGCACCGCGCAGCGTGTCCGCGCACGTCGACCGGTCCGCGTCCGCCCAGTCGAAGCCCCGGCGCCCGGGTGGCCGCCCGCACTGTCAGCCCGGCCGCACCCGCCGCCACGGCCCTGTCCCGCGCGTCGGCCCAGACCGGTCCCAGACCTGGCCCAGACCGGCCTAGCTAGATCTCCTGGTACTGCCCGAGGAACACCGGCGTCCCGTCCGTCACCCGCCACAGGAACAGCCCCGGGTTCATCTGCACGGCGCCGGTGTCCGACCGGAAGTTGATGGTCCTGGTGACGCCCCGGTACGACAGGGACCGCAACCGGTGGGCCAGGGTTCCGGTGTCCACCGGACCCGTCTTCACCGGACCCGTCCCCACCAAGGTCAGCGCGAGCGCGACGAGACCGGCCGTGTCGTACGCCTCCGCCGCGCCCCGCGCCGCCGTGCGGACGCCGTACCGCCGCCGGTACGCACGGACGAACCCGGCGGCCGATTTCAGGCGCGCCGGATCCACGAACGTCGCCGAGAAGACCCACCCCTCGGCCGCCGCGCCCGCCGCGTCCAGGAACACGGTGTCGAGGACCGGCTCGGTCGCGGCGGGTGTGCCGGTGAACCCGGCCGCCCGCAGCGCGCGGGCGCAGGCGGCGGCCCGCCGCGGCGAACCCCCGCAGTAGACCACGGCCTCGGCCCGGGCCGCCCGTGCGGCGACCGCGCCGAAGTCGTCGGTGTCCGCGGCCACCGGGTACCTGGTGACCGACCCGCCGGACGGCGGAGCCGCCGTCAGCGATCGGGCGATCAGCCAGCTGTAGTCGCGGGTGGCCCGGTCGTCGATCAGTGCGGTACGGGTGACCGGCTCGACACTGGTGAGATAGCGGATGAGCGGCGCGTCGACCGTGCTGTCCGTCGGCCGGACCTGGAACACGGCCGGCTCCGTCGCCGACCCCGTGCTGTACAGGGCGTCGGAGCCCGCCCAGGCGGTCAGCATCGGCAGGGGCGCCGCGTTGTAGGTGTCCCGGACCGCGAGCGCGGTCGCGTCGGACGTCGGTCCGACGACCGCGCACACCGTCCCGCCCGCGACGAGCCGCCGGGCCAGCTTCTCGGCCCGGTCCGGCTCCCCCCGGTCGTCGAGGACGGTGAGGGTCAGGTCGAAACCGTGGTCCGCGCGCGCGTTGTGCTGTTCGACGGCGAGCCGCACGCCCCGCTCGACGGCGGTGCCGAGCGCCCGGCCCGGGCCCGTCAGATCGGCCTGCACGGCGAGGGCGCGGGAGGGCCGGGGGCCGCTCGGCTCATCGGTGGACGCCGTACGGCGGGTGCCGATGAGCCAGGCGGCGCCGCCGCCCGCGGCCAGGGCACCCGCCGCGCCCAGCACCAGGAAACGGCGGCGGCCGGGCGCGCTCCGCTCCTCCCGCGCCGTCCCTGCCGCCGTCCCGGCCGGTGCCGCGTCGGCCGACGCGGGCCGTTCCGGCTCCGGCAGGTTCAGCACCTCGGCCGAACGTTCGGCGATGACCGCGGGCAGACCGGGCGGCAGCCAGTCGTCCGTCTCGAAGTCCCCGAGGCCCGCGCGCAGTTCGGGCACGGTCGGGCGGTCGGCCGGGTCCTTCGCGAGGCAGCGGGCGATCAGCGCGCGCAGCGCCTCGTCCGGGACGCCGGCGAGCTCCGGTGCCCCGTGAACGGTGCGGTACAGCACCCCCGCCGCGCCGCCCCCACCGAACGGCGGCCGCCCGCTCGCCGCGTAGGCGAGCAGACAGCCCAGCGAGAAGACGTCGCTCGGCGCGCCCACCTCCTCCTTGCGGACCCTGGCCTGCTCGGGCGAGAGATAGCCGGGGGTGCCGACGATCACGTCCGTCGCGGTCAGCGCGGTGGCGCCGCTCGCGCGGGCGATGCCGAAGTCGATCAGCCGGGGGCCGTCCAGGGCGAGCAGCACGTTCCCGGGTTTGATGTCGCGGTGGACGAGCCCGGCCGCGTGGACGGCGGCGAGCGCGTCCGCGAGGCGGGCGCCCAGCGCCCGTACCGTGTCCGCGGGCAGCGGCCCGAGCCCGGTGACGGTCTCGGTGAGCGAGGGACCGGGGACGAAGGCGGTGGCGATCCAGGGCTCGGGGGCCTCCGGGTCGGCGGCCGTCACCGGCGCCGACCACCGGCCGTCGACCCGGGCGGCGGCAGCGGCCTCGCGGCGGAACCGGGCCCGGAAATCCGGATCGGCGGCGTGCTCCGCACGGATCACCTTGACGGCGGCCAGGGCGCCGCCCGCGGAGCGCGCGAGATACACCACACCCATGCCGCCCGCCCCGATCCGGGCCAGCAGCCGGAACCCGCCGACCGACTCCGGATCCGCGACGGTCAGCGGCCGCATAGCCGCCCGCCTCCCGGCTGCTCGCCCTCCGGCCACCCGCCTCCTGGCTGCTCGCCTCCCGGGGGCTGCCCGCCTCCCGGCTGCTCGCTTCCCTCGGCCGTCGCCCACCGGGGCGCGCCCGTGGTGACGGCGACGGGCGAGCGCTGCCCGCCTCCCGGCCACCTGCCCTCCGGCTGCCCGCCTCCCGGCTGCTCGCCCCCTGGCTGCTCGCCCTTCGGTTGCCTGCCCCTTGGCCGCTCGCCTCCTGGCTGCTGGCCCCCCGGCCACCCGCCCCCCGACCGGCGCACCGTCACGCCGTCCTCGGCTGCGGCGCCTTTTCCGGGGCCGGGCCCAGATAGTGGAAGGCGCCGTCGAGCACCTGGTGCACAAAGCTGGCCGGGGTGGTCAGTATCGGCTGGCCCACGCTCTTGTGGTCGAAGGCGAAGTCACGGGTGATGCCGTGGTACGTCGCCTTCTGCAACGGGCCGATCAGCGCCTTGCGCGTCGGCCGCTTCCCGTTCGTCGCGACGACCTGCCGGATCAGCAGGTTCGCCGCGTCATAGCCCTCGGCGGCCCAGAAGCCGGGCGCGCGCCCGTACCGCTGACGGAACGCCTGCGCGAAGGAACGGACGCCGGCCGCGCCCGGCCCGATCGCGCTGGCCACCACCGTCCACCCGGCCGCGGCCGGCTCGGCGGCGAACCGGGTGTCGAGGGCGGGCTCGGCCGCGTACTTCGGCCCGGTGAAGTCGGCCAGTCCCCGCGCCGCCCGGATCGCCCCGTCGACCGGGCCCGCGTACACGAACGCCTTGACACCGGCGGAGCGCATCTCCGTCAGCACGGGGGTGAGATCGGTGGTGCCGGCGGGTACCACCCGCGGGTGCGAGGCGTCGCCGTACTTCCGCACGAGGAGGTTGACCATCTGGATGGTCATCCAGGAGACGTCCCCGCCGCTGCGGTCCAGCAGCACCCCGACCGGACTGGCCGCGCTCGTCGCCTCCAGCTGGAAGCCGAGGCTCATGGCGACCGTGTTGTGCAGCGGCCGGCCCCGCACGAAGGAACGGACGTTCTGCACGAGGTTCTGCCCCGCGGACATGCCGAGCACGGGCAGCAGGGCCGCGTCGTAGACGGGCAGGGCGGCCTGGGTGGTGGCGTCGGTGCTGGACCCGATCACCGCCAGGACGTCCGCGTCGTCGGCGAGCCGCTGGGCCGCCGCCGCGGCGCGATCGGCCCGGCCCGCGTCGTCGGAGGTCTTCAAGCGCAGCGTGAACGGCCGACCACGACCGGCGTTGAACTCCTCCACCGCGATCCGCGCCCCCTGCTCCTGCGCCCGCCCGGCCGCCTTCCCCGGGCCGCTCAGATCGGCCTGCACACCGATGGCCCAGCCAGGCCCGGCCGACGTATGCGTACCGGTGTCGCCGCGCAGGGCGGCCCAGGCCGCGGCACCGCCGCCCACGGCGAGGACGGCCGCGCCCCCCGAGGCGACCGCGAGGAACCTGCGCCGCGACGGGCCGCGGTCCCGCACCGGCCCCTCGATGATGGTGGCCCCGATCTCGGGCAGCGACAGCGTCTCGGCCGACCGGTCGGCGACCATGCGTACGACGGCGACGGGCAGCCAGTCGGCGGTCCCCGACGGCACGTCCTCCACCAGGGCGGCGTCCAGCTCGGCCGGAGCGGGCCGGTCGCCCGGGTCCTTGGCGAGGCAGCGCCGCAGCACGGCCGCCAACTCCTCGTCCAGGCCATCGAGATCGGGCTCGTCGTGCACGGTCCGGTAGAGCAGGGCGTCCACCGCGCCACCGCCGAACGGCGGCCGCCCCGTCGCCGCGTACGCCAGCACACAGCCCAGCGAGAAGACGTCGCCGGCCGGCCCGATCCGGTCCCCGTCCCCCGTGGCCTGCTCGGGGGAGAGGAACCCGGGTGTGCCCACCACCAGGCCGGCCGAGGTCAGCGCGGTGGCGTCGAGGGAACGGGCGATGCCGAAGTCGATCAGCCGGGGGCCGTCCGCGGCGAGCAGGATGTTGCCCGGCTTCACATCCCGGTGCACAAGACCCGCCTCGTGCACCGCGGCCAGCGCACGCGCCAGCATCTTGCCCAGCACCCGCACCGTACGCGCGGGCAGCGGTCCGTGCCGGCCGACGGCCTCGGCGAGCGACGGACCGGGCTCGAAGACCGTGGCCAGCCAGGGCCGCGCGGCGTCCGGATCGGCGCCGGTGACCCTGACCACCCAGGGGCAGTCCACGCGCCGGGCGGCGTCCGCCTCACGGCGGAAGCGGGCGCGGAAGTCGTCATCGAGCACGTACTCGGCCCGGATCACCTTCACGGCGGCGAGCGCCCCCGCCTCGGACCGGCCGAGATAGACGACGCCCATGCCGCCCTCGCCGAGCCGGACGAGCAGCCGGTGCCCGCCGACGAAGGAGGGGTCGCCGGGGCGCAGCGAGCGGTCGATCACTTGCGGGCCCCCAGTTCGCTGCGCACCTTGGTCTCCATGGCGGCCACCGCCCGCGCCTGCGCTGCCAGCAGATCACCCTGCGCGTATCCGCTGCCGCCCTCGACGGCGACGGCGATCGTCACCGGCCCGAGCCGGACCTGGTCCCAGAAGTACGACGTGGCCTCCTTGCCGAGGCCGGGATTCAGATACTTCCCCATCTCCAGCAGCACATCGTCGGCCGACGTGTTCCCGTTCGTTCCGTAGCCGGAACCGATCGAGTTCAGACCGCTGATCCGCTCGTCGGCGCGCAGCTGTTGGTCGGGACAGCGCAGCGCCTCCTCCAGGGTCTCGGCCATCTCCCAGTCGGCCCGGTCGGCGGTGCGGTGCACGGTGACGGTCGCGGCGGTACGTACCTCGCCCTTGCCCCCACCGGCCGGGAGCCGGCCGTAGCGGGTGAGGCTGCCGAGCACGTCGGCGGGGAGCGACTCCTGCTGCCAGACACAGTCGGAGCCCAGCACCGGCCAGTCGGCGGGATCGCTCTCGTACGGGGTGCGCCGCTCATAGCCGGGCCCGTAACTGTCGGGCCCGGCGGTGACGGCACGCAGCAGCCGCAGCGCCTGCGACCGGCTCTCGGGCAGCCGCCCGGGATCGACCCGGAACGACGGTCCGACCGGACCCGCACCCAGTCGCCCGGCCTGTCCACCGGTACCGGAGCCCGTGCCGGAGCCCGTGGACGCGCCGCCGTCGGCCGTGCCGGAGCCCGCCGAGCCGTTGCCCGCCGCGGCCGAGGTGGCGGCACCGGTACCGGCACCGGCCCGCAGCCCACCCTCGTCCTCGCCCGCCCCTTCCCCCGAGCACCCCGCGAGCAGCGCCAACGTCGCACAGACCACCACCGCAGACCCCCGTCTTCCGCGCCTGAGCGCCCCCGCGTACGTCACAATCCTCCGTCCCACGCCGCCCGCCCCGCCCGCCTCGCCCGCACACGACACCGGCCCGGGGCCGCGGACCTCGATCAACTCATCTTGTCGCATGGGGAGAGGGAGTTGCGACGAGCGGCGCATCGGACCGGCCACAGTCGTGAAACCCTTGAAAAGCGGATCTTCACAGCTGTTTCATGGCGTTCACAGGTGCCGCATCGAGCGCGATCGGCACCCGACACAGCCTGTGGGGGGCACAGTTGAACACCGCACACCATCCGATGAACCCTGCACACCGTTCGAGACGCCTGGCGGCCACCCTGCTCGCCACCACGCTCGCGGGAGCCGGCCTGACCGTCGCCGCGGCACCCGCGGCACACGCGGTGGCCTCCGACGCGGTGATCAAACTACCGTTCTCGTCGTACTCGGCGATCGCCGTCGACTCCGTGCACCAGCGCGTGTTCGTCGCGGACAGCAACACCGACTACTACCTCAACAAGGGCACCATCGCCGTCTACGACTTCCAGGGCGGGCACCTGGCCACCCTCCAGACCCCGGCCCATGTCTCGGGTCTGGCGCTCAGCGCCGACAGCGGCAGGCTCTACGCCGGCCTGCGTGAGCAGATCCAGACGTATGACACCACCACCTTGGAACCGGCCTTCCTCGCCTTCACCAACACCGACACGTGCGGACGTGAACTCGCCTTCTCGGGCGGCCAGTTGTACTTCACCACGCCCTACTCGCAGTACGTGGGCGCCTGTGCCGCCGCCCAGACCTATCTGGACGGCATCGTGGACGGCCTGCACACCCGCACCGGTTGGAACGACTACGGCAAACTCAAGCTGGAGGCCGGCCCCGGCGACCGGATGCTGATGGGCCAGCCCCGCAACGACAAGGCGGCCGACCCCTTCCTCACCGTGTACGACACCCGCGACGGCTCCCTCGTACGGGGCGCCGCCCGCCGCTTCGCCGACAGCACCGGCAAGGGTGCGCTCGACCTGAAGGACATGGCGTTCTCCGCCGACGGCAGCAAGGTCGCCGTCGCCGACGCCGCCTACGGCACCCGGCTGCTCAACACCGACGACCTGTCCGACGCGGCGAACGCCTACCCGGCGCTCCCGGCCGGCGCCACCGCCAGTGCGGTCGCCTTCAGCGGCGACGGGCACTACCTCGCACGCGGCGCGGCGGCCTCCGGCGCCACGCCCGACCTGCTGCTCCAGCCCGCCGACCCGGCCGACTCGGCGGCTCCGCTGGAGTTCGTCTTCGAGGGCAGCCTCGACGGGGACCGGGTCGCCCCGCGCGGCATGGAGTGGTCGGCCGACGGCTCCCGGCTGTTCGCGGTCACCACCGACGCGGTCGGCAGCCAGTTCTGGCTGCACATCATCCAGCCGCCGGCCGTGCAGTACGACACCCGCTTCACCGGCGGCCTCACCCCCAGCCCGGCCCAGGCGGTCGCGGGCGAGCCGCTGGCCCTGCGCGGCAGTCTGGAATCCGACGGGCCCGCCCCCGGTGCGCCGCTGAAGGTCAAGGCGACCCGTACGGACGCGACCGGCACCCATGACCTGGGCGCCGCCACCGTCAAGGCGGACGGCACCTTCACCGTCCTCGACGAGCCGGACCTCGTCGGCGACGCCACATACACGGTGTCCTTCCCCGGCGACCTGACGCACCGCCCCGCCGAGGACCTCACCCACACCGTCAGCGTCGGAAAGGCGCCCACCTCGATCGCCCTCACCGCGCCGGCCGAGGGGTCGATCAGCGCGGGGATCACCATCACCGGCACCTTCACCGCACGGGGCAAGGCGCTGCCGGACCGTGCGGTGCTGAAGGTCGTACGGACCGACCGGCTCGGCACCGGCACGCTGTCGTCGGTGACCGTCGCCGCGGACGGCACGTTCACCGTCGACGACATCCCGCGCACCCGGCGCGACGTGACCTACACGGTCAGCTGGCCCGGCGACGACCTGCACACGGACTCGACCGCGTCGGCGACGATCCACGTCACACGCTGACCCTGGGGACCGAGGTCAATATGCACTTCTCGATAGACGAAGTCGTCGATCAACTTGCCGCACGGGGGCTTTCGTTCGACCGTGCGGCTGTCAAACTGGACAGCATCATCCAAGCTGCGGATGATGACGAGTTCTCTGCCTTGCTGGTGCGGGCCGGGTGCATTCCCGAGCGATACCGTCACGACTCCACCGAGGAAAAGCTGTACGCCAAGGCAATGGATTCGATCGTTGCCGAGTCCCTTCGTCGACTTGGGTATGAAGCCGAGGTCTCGCAAGAAAGAGCCAACTCGGCAGACGTAGTGGCAGACGGCGGATCACCCGCACACTCTCTGGTGGCGGATGCCAAGGCATTCAGGCTTTCTCGCACGGCACTGAACCCCAAGGACTACAAGATCGAGGCGCTCAGCAAGTGGCGGAAGGGAGCCGATTACGCCATCCTGGTCGCCCCCATCGCCGGCTACCCGGAGGGTGAAAGTCGCCTTTATGTGGAGGCCGGCAGATATCAAGTGACGCTGCTCTCCTACTCGCACCTCGCCCTGATGATCGACTCCGAGTCGGGGCCGTCTCAGCTGCAGAGTATTTGGCAGCGTAGCGTCGAACATACATCAGTGACTGTCAATGCCCCGAAGTATTGGAGCGCACTGGACAGCGCACTGCGTCAGGCTCTGTCATGGGACCGGACGAATTGGTCGAAGGCGAGACGGAGATACTTTGAAAGCCTTCTGCTCAACGCGGAGGGTGAACTCGCCCACTTCGACCGAGTGAAGATGGAAATCGGGGCCATGAGCCGTGAAGAGCTCGTCGATATCGCCGTAGACGCACTCAAGATCGACAGCAAGACGCGAACCATTCGAGCGCGCGTCGCCAAAACCAGGGCTCTCATGGACGAGATGGAAATTCAAGAACAGTAACCAAGCGTTGCGTTGCCTCCTTCGGCGCAACGCTTTCCGAAGGAGGCAACGGGGGATCAGCGTGCCGAGAAGCTGAATTCCGGGATGCTTTCGTAGATTCGATCGGCAACCTCACGGCATACGGAGTTCACCGTATCCTGGTGGCTCAACATCTCCTCCGTGAATTGACTGAGTCGAGCCTCGACGGCGGAGACGAAAGCCAAAGTCGCCGCCACATCATCCGGCCAGTCGGCTGCGTCCGCACGTTCCAGGGCGGCCTTGATCAGCTGGTCAATACCGGGTTCCGGTTGCACCGACCCCATCGCGCTTGCTGTATCACGAGGTCTGGCAACCAGAACAAGAGACGTGTTGATCGCGGCTGATTTCATCGAGCGCGGCCGGTGCGTTCGCTCGATCGTCATGGGCCACAGTTGCGTGATTTTCAGTCCTGCCCGCACATAAGCCGCGATCAGCGATGACCAGCCGCTGATGGAACTGTGGGCGTAGCAGACGGTGATCACGCCGTCGCGCTTGATGACGCGTCGTGATTCTCGCAGGACTTGTGTCATACCCGTACTGAAGTAGGCCCAGGCTTCCCCGAGGCTTCCCTGGCGTCGAGGGGCCGCGGTCAGCTCCCTGGACGAGTCGGTTCTCGGCTCGCTGAAGATCTCAGGAAAGCCGCCGATCAACGCCATCCTTTTGAAGGAGTAGATGCAGTCGGCAAGGATGCTGTAGTAGAGATTGTCGTAGTACGGCGGATCGGTGACCACGGCATCAAAGAAGGCGTCCGGGTAGGCCATTGAACGGGAGTCGCCACGCGTGATCCTTTCCTCTTGGTCCGTCGGCGCCGGGATATGGTCCACGCCGGCCGCGATTCGCTCAAGTTTTCCGTAGAGATTCGCCGGCCCACGCAGGAGCGGGTCAATCTCAACGAAGTCCCACAGCATAGGCATGCCCGGACCGGAGAGGCCGCGGCCTACCTGCTCATTCTGTGAAATCCACATACACAGCCGGGAATTCCAGTCGGCCAGCTGGTCAATAAGCCCTGACAGAAAAGCGGCGATCGCCTTTGACTGGGACTCGCCATACTTTCCTTCCCAGCCCCTCCGTCGCTCATTCAGAATCCTGCACAGGCGAACGGTGACCGCGAGTTGTCGCTCCGTGAACAGAGAGACAATGCTGTCATGACCATACACGGTGGGATTCGTGATGCCGGACCAGGCTGGTATTTCAACGGCAGGGAGCGGAAGACCCAGCGCAGCACAGTCTTCCTTGATCATCTGCGCAGCGACGGCATCGGCACTGTAGTTTTGCGGCTCCGTCGCGGGCAGGAAGTGCTTGCGCTTGTCGAGTTTGGCAACCGCGGTGAGCTTGTCGGTCGAAGCCGTTCGGATCAACTCGGCCGTTTGCTGTCTGTCGTATTCCTGCCCGCAAAAGAGGCACCGCAGAGAGTTTCGCCCGCTCCAGGCCGAGTGGCCGGTCGCTGTGGCAGAGACGGATTCGACGACATGAACATCGAATGACTTGGTGGCAAAATTCGGCTGCTGCACGACGGCGCGTTGTCTCCCTGCTTTCTTGGAAAGCCAGGGTCGCTTTTGGAGGGGCATCTCGTTACCGCAGCCGGTGCAGGTAGCGGAACGGCTCCAGAAGTAGCAGATGATATTGTCGGCGTCGCGGGCCGGATACAGTTCACTGGTCTCGGATTTCAGTTGATCCAGGACCTGCCTCCCCTCCAGCATCAGTAGATGTCGGAGCTGTGGGGCGGCGGACCTGCTGAGATCAAGGAGCGCCTTCGCTGTGAAATAGGCCAGCTCGTTGTTCTCCATCCCGTACATCTTGACGCCGAGGCGCGTACCCGCAAGCGGGAAGGTGGCGCCACCCACGAACGGGTCAAGAACCTTCGATTCCGCTACTGGTTGATCCGGGTCGAGGGAAGCGGAGATCAGCTCTCTCGCCGTAGAGAACGGACGGCGAGCCCACCAAGTGAACACGGTATGCGGGGAAGAGGCACGCTGATATCTTTCCGAGGTGCCCGTTTCAGAGATCGATGCAACGTCGAGATACTGTTCAATCGGACGCTTCTGGATCTCCGACACCGATTCCCCTTAGAGCATTTTGATCAACGTAGTGTCCCGTATTCCGTGCGCTCTGCGGAGCTCTACGGCATCGTGGCCCACAAGACGATACCGAAGCCGCTGTGCCGGCGGGCCGGCGAGAACCACGCAATGGGGTTGACCGCAAGGCCCTGCGGCTGTGCGCAGACACACCGATCAACTCCGTCCACCCACGGTTCCGGGAGGCTGCGGACGAGGTATCCGGTGGCACGCGCGGCTCCGCCGTCAGTAGGTTCTGCGGATGCGGCAATTCGCGGACATCGAAGACCTGTCGAAGCTCGTACGTGACGCACTGGGAGCGGGATGCCACGTGGTCGCGGTGGACCGGTTGCGCGGGGGGAGCAAGAAAGGGGTGTACCGGGTCCGACTTGACGGAAGCCGCACAGCGAGTGTGATCGTCTACAGCTGGGCCGAAGCGGAGAACTTCTGGCCAGGCGCGCGGGAGACCGACCCCGCTGACCCGTTCGCACCCGCCTCCGGGCTGGTCCCGTTCCTGGCCGCGCAGCGGACCTTGGACAGCCTCGGGGCACGGGTTCCGCGGGTGCTCCTGGCAGATGACAGCCGACGTCGCTGTCCGGCGGACGTCGCCGTGGTCGAGGACGTCTCCGGCGACACGCTCGAAGCACTCTTCGAAACCGATCCCACGCGCGCCGCGGGAACCCTGGGCGACCTCGCCGAGATCCTTGAGGTGATGCACCGACACCAAGGCCGGCACTACGGCAGGGTGGACGTGCTGGAGCGGGGCGGCTCCGTGCCCGAGGTCTCGTGCGAGCGACGGGTCCTCGACCGCGCCCTGCGGGACCTTGAGGAGGCGGCGGGGCGCGACGCCCGCATCGCGGCAGCCGGCGACGCATTGCGCGACCGTCTGCGGGAACTGGCCGATCGGGTGGGCCCGCGCACGGAATACGGACTGATCCACGGAGAACTCGGCCCCGACCACGTCCTGGTCGACGCCGACGGGCACCCCGTCCTGATCGACATCGAGGGCCTGATGTACTTCGACGTCGAGTGGGAGCACGTCTTCCTCCGGCTCCGCTTCGGCGAGCGGTACCCCGCACTGGCCCGGCCCGGTCTCGATCCGCAGCGGCTCGACCTCTATATGCTCGCGATGCGTCTGTCGCTGGTGGCCGGTCCGCTGCGACTCCTCGACGGGGACTTCCCCGACCGGGCGTTCATGCAGCAGATCGCCGAGCACAACGCGCAAGAGGCGCTGGCGCTGCTGCCGCTGGGGTAGCCCCGGGAGGCGTACTACTGCCGTCCCACGGCGAATGTCGGCATTCTCTACCGGCCCCGGTTCAGCAGGAGGTGGGCTGCTGGGCGGCACGGGCGGCCGATGTCGTTGCATCGCTGCTCGAAGTCCGGCGGGAGCCAGCCGCGTCCCAGCAGCCGTGGGTGGGCGGGGAACCCGGTGATCGCGGACAGGACGAACAGCAGCGATGCCCAGGGGGTTTGGAGCTGGACTGTCGTCTGCCGTCCGTTGCGGATGTTACGGAAGCTGGTTTGGAAGAGATCGGGTGCGACGAGGTCGATCGTGTCCAGGCCGTCCCAGACGAGGTCGAGAAAGGACACCTGGTGATCGAAGTAGACCTTGCGTGTGGTGACGGTGATCTCACCGGATCCCTCGACCACCCAGCGCGGTTGCGCGTCGTTCTCGGCGGCACGGCGGCGGGCGGAGTTGCCGACGGCCGAGGCGGCCATGCTGCCCAGGACGAATGCCGTGCTGCCGAAGGCCACGACGCTTTGGTGACTGTAACTACCGTTGCCGATGGCCCGCCAGGTCAGCCGCGTTGCAGGGCCGACCGCGAGAGCGCGCTCTCCAGGATCGAGCCGGGCGGAGGTGGCGACCAGCGGACGCTGCTCCACTCGTCCTTCGACCAGGTCAGCGATGATGTCACAGGTGAACCACAGGTACTCGTCGAGCCAGGACCAAGCCGGAGCCTGCCCACTGCCGGAAGATGGGGGGAAAGGATTGTCCACTGTCTCTCCGATAGCTCCAATAGCTTCGAATAGCTTCCGTGTACTGACGTGCCATCAACTGGTGTCGTCCTGCGATTACCTTGCTGAGTGCCTGTGACGCTCACGGGGGTGTCGGCGGTTCCGCCGTTGTGGTGGCGGGGTTTGTGCTGTCAAGGCGTCCGTGGACGGCGTCGACGTATCGCTGTGCGGTGACGGGCCGCAGCCCGTAGACCGCCGCGAGGCGGTGGGGCCTCGGACGCAGGCGGCTTCGGCTACGTAGAGGATTCAATTCTGCCACAGGCGGCTGAGAGTGGCTTGCTGTCTGCGAAGCGAGACCCCGGGCCTTGCATGGACTGACACGACAGCGCCCCGTGCCGGACGGATCCGGCACGGGGCGGGGCGTGAAGGTCAGCCCTGGGCGGTGTAGCTGACGAAGTCGTGCCACGCGGTGGGGGAGAGGGCAAGTTCGGGGCTCCGCCGGTCCTTGGAGTCCCGGACGTGGACCGCCTGCGTGCCCTGCGCCACCTCGACGCAGCTGTCCCCGTCGGAACCGCTGTAGCTGCTCTTGAACCAGACCCGTTCCTCGATGCTGCTCATAGCGCTCCTCGCAGTCGCTTCAACAGGCTCCGGGAGTCGTCGGAGGTGAGAGCCTGTGAGCGCAGTTTCGCATACCGCTGGAGCGTGATGCTGACCTCCTTCGGGTCCGAGATCAACATCCCGCCGCGCTGGCCCTCCGCGTAACCGAACCACTTGTTGTCCGGCGACTCCAGAAGCATCAACGGCCCATCAAACCCGGCATGGTCCGGCTGATGGCGCGGCATGATCTGCAACTCGACGTTGAACTGCGACGACCGCTCCAGGAGGCAGTCGAGCAGCTCGCGCATCACGTCAGGGCCTCCAGTGCCGCGCTCGACAAGTGCCTGCTCGACGATGAAGCTGAACGCGATCGGCGGCCTGCGGTCGAACAGTTGATGACGCTCCAGACGAGCCATGACCTGCTTGGTCACCTGTTCCTCGTCCTTCACCGGCGGGACGCTCTCCGTCACCGCTCGCGCGTAGCGCTCCGTCTGCAACAGCCCAGGAACTACCCGGCACTCGTAGGTCCACAGGGTCATCGCCTGTGCCTCCAACCGAGCCCACTGCCGGAACCAACTGGCCAGCCCCGCCTGCCGCGTCAGATGCGGCGCAGCCTTCCGCAGGGCGCCGGTGTCGCCGGTCGCCGCCTCGGCACGCTCCACGAAGTCACGGTCGGGCATGCGGCGGCCCTGCTCGACCGAGGCCACCGTGTGCTTCGAGAAGCGGACCAGGTTGGCGAACTCCTCCCGGCTGAGGCCCGCGTGTTCCCGTAATGCCTGGACGAACGCGCCGAACGTGCGCAGACTGTCCGAGACCCCGGGCTCACCACAGCTTCCCGCGCCCGCCCCGCCGTCCGTATTCTCGTAGACCACCGTCGGCCGCCTCCCGCGCACCCGCCCTGCCGTACCGCTTCTGACTGGGCTCCATCGTCACGCCGAGTGACGCGTACCGTCTACCAAATGTGCGCGTACGCTGACCCAGAGTACGCAGGGCGCCCCTGGTGAACGGTCTTGATTCGCCGCCAAATTGGGCATATGGCACCACCGTCCACCCCCACGACCCGCCAAGCGCCCGTCACCGTAAGTGTGTTCACCCAGCGGTTCAGCTCCACGCCGCGAGGCGCCCGCCTCGCCCGTCGGCTCGCGCTGCATCAACTCGATGCCTGGGGCGTCCCGTACGGCAGCGAGGCGTCCGACGCCGCCGCCCTGCTCGTCGCTGAGCTGGCCGCCAACGCCGTCACACACGGCCGTGTCCCGGGCCGGGACTTCGAGGTCGCGGTCAAGCTCCTCGGCCGGACCCTGCGCATCGAGGTCTCCGACACCCGGGGCGAATGCCGGCCCCCGGCCCCCGGCTCGGCCCGCATCGCGCACCCGCCGCTCGCGGAGACCGGCCGGGGCATGCTCCTCGTGGAGTCGCTCGCCGACCGGTGGGAGGTTCTGGACCGCGTCCCCGTCGGCAAGACGGTCGTCGCCGAAGTGGACCTGCCCGGCTGACGCCGGCTCCGGACGGCCGCGCTGACAGGCCGTAAGGCCCGTCCATAGGGCTGGGCCGGGAACGGCATCGGGCGGCGGTGGAGGGCGACGGAGACCTCGGCGACGCCGCCGACCTTCTTTCTGCCTCGTTCCGGCCTGACAGCATCGGAATGGTGCGGCGCGAACATTTATGTGAGTCATGGGAGTCCCGGTTCGTATTCCTGGGTTGGTCGCCTCACCCGATCCGGGGATTCTCGGTGGGAACGTCGCGCACATGCCGATCCCCTCCGTCCCACCAGCTTAATTTCGTGCCTCGCCAGTCGCGGGCTGTGCCTACTCGGCTTTCACCTGCGTGCCGAGTAATTCAGGGGTTCTGGAGTCGCTTCCGGGTTGAAGGTACAGGTCGGCGGCGGTGGCCTCTTCGATCGCATTGTCGAAGAAACCGTGGAAATCCTCGACCCCGAGTTGACCGTGCGTACAGAGGTTCTGGTCGAGGTTCTGGAAAACTAGTCTGCGGATATGAAAGCGGCCCGCCTTCTGGTCGGCCGTGCCTCTGCCAGGGGCGGAGCGCGGGTCCTCCGGGCGGAACCGGACCTGAGTGTGGCGCTTTGGCCCGCAAGGCTTTCGCGGCCCGATGGTGCCGCGCCCGCGACATCGTCGGACCGCGCCTCGATTTCCGGGCGTCCAAGAGGTGGAAATCAGTCACGGCCGAGTCGCGGGAATAGTCGAACCTTCAAGCGTCACGGGTGTCGGAGCAGGTGAAGCGCTCGCGACGTGTCAGGAGTGCTGACTTTTCCAGCCAGATGCCCCGGTCCTTCTTGCCTCCGGTGAGCGCCAGTCCGTAAATTGGAGACCTCTTCGTGATCTTGAATGCTCTGGGGGGAGAGCACATGGGGGAGCCGTCGGTACGCCGGTTTGCGGCGGGACGAAGATACGTGCAGGAGGCTCGCGAGCGGCTGGCCGTTCCTTGACGCGGACTTTCTCCGGCATGACATACGGTTGCGATTTCGCATTCGGGCCCGACTCTTATCCGGTTGGGCGTTCTCGATCCTTCTTCTCTCATCGGGCCGTTCAGACCTGAGTTCTCTTGTCCCACATGTCCAGGCCCCGCGCATCATGCGCCGCGGGCCAGTCCGCTGTGCGCGGCCGTGGCCGGGCGCAACGGTCACGGAAAGACGGAAAGGCTGTCATGGAAAGGCTGAGCGAGGCGCACGAGAGCGCTGGTGTGCTCACGGAGACCGACGAGCCGGAGATGCCGATTCCGGACAGCGGTCTGGTCGAGGTCTTCGAGAAGCAGGTCGCGCAGACCGCCGAGGCGGTCGCCGTCGAGTATGGGCGGCACGGAGAACACCAGCTGTCCTACGCGGAGTTGAACGCCCGGGCCGACCGTCTCGCCCGGCGTCTCGTCGCCGGGGGCGCCCGTCGAGGTGGCCGGGTCGGAGTGTTGGTCGAGCGTTCCGCCGCCGTGGTGGTGACCCTGCTTGCCATAGCGAAGACGGGCGCCGCCTATGTGCCGCTCGACGTGCGCTCTCCCGAAGCACGGCTGGGTGAGATCCTCGACGGCGTCGGCTGTGCGCTGCTGGTGGTGGACGCGCGGAGCGCGCAGCATCCTGCGGCGGCGGGGCGGCGCACCGTTCTGGTCGGCGAGGACGGCGTGCCCGATGGGCTGTTCGGCGGGGTGGAAGCGGCGTACGACGAGCCGGGGACCGAAGTGCCCGGGGGCGGCGACGTGCTGTACGTCATGCATACCTCCGGGTCCACGGGCGTCCCCAAGGGCGTGCGGGTCACGCACCGCAACGTGCTCGCCCTCGCGCTCGACCGTGTGTGGCGCGGTGATGCCCACGAGCGGGTGCTGTTCCACTCGCCACACGCCTTCGACGCGTCCACCTACGAGATCTGGGTGCCGCTGTTGTCCGGCGGCCGCATCGTGGTGGCGTCCGAGGAGATCAACGCCCCGCTGCTGCGGCGCCTGGTGGGCGGTGGCCGGGTCACGGCGCTGTGGCTCACCGCGGGCCTGTTCGGGGCGCTGGCCGCCGGCGACCCGGGCTGCCTGGAAGGCGCCCGTGAGGTGTGGACCGGTGGTGACGTGGTCCCGGCGCACGCGGTGCGCCGTGTCGTCGAGGCGTGCCCCGGGATCACCCTCTACAACGGCTACGGCCCGACCGAGACCAGCACCTTCGCCACGCGCCACCGCATCCACCCCGGCCCGCCGGTGGACGAGGACATCCCCATCGGCCGCCCGATGGACCACACGCGCGTGTACCTCCTTGATGACGAACTGCGGCCGGTGGCGGACGGCGAGACGGGGCAGCTGTACGTGGCCGGAGCGCACGTCGCGGCCGGCTACGAGGGCCACGAGGAACTGACCCGGGAGCGTTTCCTGCCCGATCCGTTCGGCGCGCCGGGGGAGCGGATGTACGCCACCGGGGACCTGGCCCGCAGGGATACGGCCGGTGATCTGCGGTACGTGGGGCGCGCGGACCGTCAGGTCAAGGTCAACGGCTTCCGTATCGAGCCGGGGGAGACGGAGGCGGCGCTGATGCGGCAGCCCTCCGTCGGCCAGGCATCGGTCGTCGTCGACAAGGACGGCGACGGCGGCGGCCGGATGACGGCCTATGTCGTCCTTGCAGGCGGTACGGATGACGGCGCGGAAGACGGAGGGGGCGTCGATGGCGTGGCGTTGCGCCATGCCCTGCGCGACGAGCTGCCTTCCTATCTGGTGCCCGACGACGTGGTGATGCTGCCGCGCCTGCCGCTCACCACGAACGGCAAGATCGACCGCACCCGGCTCGCCGAGAGTTCCGGGGTGCCGGCCCTGGTGGAGCGCTGGGTACGCCGACGGCCCGCCGAGCTCGCCGTGCACGACCCGGTGACCGGCGCCCGTCTGACGTACGCGCAGCTGTGGCAGCGCTCCGGGTGGCTCGCCGCCGCGCTCGCGGGTCGCGGGGTGCAGCCCGGTGACCTCGTGGCCGTGGACCTGCCCCGGTCCGCCGACCTCGTCGTGGCGTTCCTCGGTATCGCCCGTGCCGGCGCGGCGTATCTGCCGCTCGACCTACAGGCACCGCCCGAGCGGGTCGCCGAGCTGCTCGCCGAGTCGGGTGCGGTTGCCGCGGTGGCCGGTGAGCACACTCGCGTGCCGACCTCGACTCCCGTACTGCGCGCGGACGGTGGGAATGACGCCGGTCGGCCTCCGGTGCTCGCCACCCGGTCCGACGAGGACCCGCTGTACGTCACGTACACGTCCGGTTCGACGGGGCGGCCCAAGGGCGTCGCAGTACCGCATCGCGCGGTCGAGCGTCTGGTGGAAGGTGCAGAGTACTGCCCGATCGAGCCCGGTGACCGGGTGGCGAGCACCTGCAATCCGGCCTTCGACGTGACGACGTGCGAGATCTGGTCGACGCTCTGCGCAGGCGGCACCGTCGTGCCGCTGCCCACCGTCACCGACCTCGCCCTGGACGAATGGGTCGCGCTCGTCCGTGACCAAAACATCGCTGTGATGTTTCTGACCACCTCGCTGTTCCACACCGCCGCCTGGGAGCTGCCCGACGCCTTCTCCTCCCTGGAGACCCTCGTCGTCGGCGGAGAGCAGCTCGACCTGGCCGCGGCGCGCCGGGTGCTCTCGGCGGGCGGACCGCAGCGTCTGGTCAACGGGTACGGGCCGACCGAGGCGACGGCGTTCGCCACCTGGTTCCTGTGCACCGAGGAGAGCCTCGCCGGGCGCGAGCGCATCCCGATCGGCCGCCCGCTGCAGCGCACCACCGCGTATGTCCTCGACGACGAGCTGCGGCAGGTGCCGGTCGGCGAGCCGGGGGAGCTGTGCCTGGGCGGGCCGGGCGTGGCCCTGGGCTATCTGCACCGTGAGGAGCTGACCGCCGAGCGGTTCGTCACCGCGCCCGGCACCGGCGAACGCCTCTACCGCACCGGGGACCTGGCGCGTCTGCTGCCCGACGGGGAACTGGAGATGCTGGGCCGGCGCGACCGGCAGGTCAAGCTGCGCGGCTTCCGCATCGAACTGGAGGAGGTCGAGCGTGCCGTCGTGGCCACCGGGCTCGTCGAGGCCGCCTTCGTCGAGAAGACCGACGACAGCAACCTGGCGGGTTGCGTCCTGCCCGACGCGAGCGCCGACATGGCCCGCGCCGATCTGCCCGGGGCCCTGTCCGCCCGCCTCGCCGAGCGACTGCCGGACTACATGATCCCGGCACGCTGGCTGGTCCTGGACGAGCTGCCGATCGGCTCCACCGGCAAGGCGGACCGGGCCCGCATGCTCGAACTCCTCACCCGGAAGCCGGAATGGGACGGCGCGGCACCACAGGCCGAGGACCTGCGCACTCCCACCGAGCGGACGTTGGCCGCGATGTGGTCGGAACTCCTGGAGGTTCCCGTGACCTCGCGGGACGCCTCGTTCTGGGATCTCGGGGGGCACTCACTGCGTGGCGTCACGCTGATCGCCCGGATCCGGGAACGGCTCGGCGTGCGGCTGCGGCTGCGCGACCTGTTCCGCGTCCCGGTCCTCGCCGACCTGGCCGCGCGCATCGACGCCGAGGCGGAGCCCGGCGAGCGGGACCCGGCCGTCCTGCTGGCCCCCACGCTGGAGGAGAGCGAGCCCACCGCGTTCCAGCAGCAGATCTGGCTCGCCGAGACCTTCGATCCCCAACCCGGCCTCTACAACGTGCCGTTCGCCTGGCGCGTGGACGGGCGCCTCGACGCGGACCGGCTCGCCGCGGCCCTGGAGCGGGTGGTGGCGCGGCACGAGGCGCTGCGGACCACGTTCGCCCGGCACGCGGACGGGCTGCGCCAGCTGGTCGGCGGGCCCTGGCGGCCCGAGATCCACACCCGGCGGGTCGGCAGCCGGGAGCAGCTCGCGACCCTGCTGCGGGCCGCCGCCGACGACCCCTTCGACCTCGCGGCGGGACCGCTGCTGCGCGCAGGTCTGATCGAGGGCCCCGACGGGCAGATCCTGACATTGACGGCACATCACATCGTGTTCGATGCAGGGTCGTTGCCGGTTGTGCTGGAGGATCTGCGCGAGGAGTACATGGCGGGCGGGAGCGGCGCCGGTGCACCCGGGCCGCAGTTCCGGGAGCTGGCCGCCGTCACCGAGCGGCCCGACCCCGAAGCCCTCGCCCGCCGGACCGACATGCTGCGCGACGCCCCGAGCCGGCTCGGCCTGGCCGCACCGGCGGTGCCCGAGCCCCACGGCACGGTGCCGCTCGCTCTGCCCGACGGCCTGCAGCACATACGGCCACTCCAGGAACGCCTGGGCATGTCGTGGTTCATGGTGGCCTCCGCCGCACTCGCCGCACTGCTGCACCGCGTGACCGGTGAGACCCGCCTGACGTTCGGCTTCCCCGTGGACACCCGGGAAGGCGACGCATTCGCACGGGTCGTCGGGCCCTGCCTCAACACCGTAGTGGTGCTTTCCCGCTGCGGTACCGACACTACGGTCGGCGAGCTCCTCGAAGCGGTCCGCGACGGTGTCCTCGACGCCCTGGAGGACCGACACGTCCCCTTCACGCACGTGGTCGAAGCCCTCAATCCACCGCGCACCGCGGGCACGACCCCGTACCTCGACGTGGTGTTCGCCCCGCAGACGCGTGCACAGACTCCGCCGCGCATCGGCGACGCGCAGCTGTTGCCCCTGGAAGGCACGCAGGGCAGCGCCACATACGGAAAGTTCGCCCTGACCGTCGGCCTGGCCGTGACCGGTGAGAGGCTGAGCGGGGAGCTGGTGTACCGCGGCGACCGCCTCTCGGCCGACGCCGTACGGGAGCTGGCGCGCCTGTACCCGGCCTTCCTCGCGGCGTTCGCCGAGCAGAGCGAGACCACAGTGGCGCAGCTGGCGGCGTCGCTCGGCGCCACAGAGGGTGCCCTGCGGGCCGAAGAGAAAACCGACACCGCCCATACGATCCCGCAGACTCCTGTCACGTCCGACGCCGACGTCGAGCAGCGCGTCGCCGCGATCTGGGCGTCCGTCCTCGGCCTCGACCCCGACCAGGTGCCCGGCGGCGACGCGAACTTCTTCGACTGCGGCGGAACCTCCCTGAAACTCGTCACCCTGCACGCCGAGCTGTGCCGGGCCTTCGGCACCGAGCTGCCCATCCAGCGCCTGTTCGAGAGCACCACGGTCGGCGCCATGGCGCGCCTCGTCACACGCCCCGAGGATCCGTCGGCCGCAGCAGGAAGCGCCGTCGGCGCCCTCGACGCCCGCGCCGCCGCCCGCCGCCGCACCCGCCGCCCAGGCACGGAAGGCCGTGTATGAACACCCAGCCCTATCCCCACGACCGCGAGACCGCCATCGCGGTCGTCGGCATGGCCTGCCGCTACCCGGGCGCGCCGGACGTGCGAAGTTTCTGGCGCGGGCTGCGCTCCGGCACCGAAGGGATCACTCAGTTCAAGCGCGACGACCTCGTCGCGGCCGGTGCGGACCGCGACCTTGTGTGGCACCCCGACTACGTGGCCGCGCGCGGCGTCCTCGACGGCTCCCGATCCTTCGACTGGCGGGCCTTCGGCTACAGCCGCGCCGAGGCCGCCCTCCTCGACCCGCAGCACCGCGTCTTCCTGGAGTGCGCCGCCGCCGCGCTCGACGACGCAGCCCTCGACCCGGTCGGCTTCCCCGGCTGGATCGGCCTCTACGCAGGGTCCGAGGGGCCGGTCCTGCCCGAGCGAGGTGACGTGGACGCGCTCGCCCAGATGATCGGGCGCCGACCGGACTTCCTGACCACCCGCGCCGCGTACAAACTCGGTCTGCGCGGTCCCGCCGTGACTGTGCAGACGGCCTGCTCCACCTCGCTCACGGCCGTCCACACAGCGGTACAGAGCCTGCTGTCGTACGAGTGTGACGCGGCCCTCGCCGGGGGAGTGTCCCTGACGCGACAAGGGGAGTGGGGCTACCTCTACCAGGAAGGCGGCATTCTCTCGCCGGACGGGCGCTGCCGCCCCTTCGACGAGGAGGCGCGGGGCACCGTGCCCGGCGAGGGCGTCGGCATCGTCGTCCTCAAGCGGTTCGACGACGCCCTGCGCGACGATGACCACATCGCCGGTGTCCTCCTCGGCACCGCCCTCAACAACGACGGCAGCGACAAGATCGGCTACACCGCGCCGTCCCTCGCCGGACAGCGCGACGCGATCCTGCTCGCGCAGAAGACGGCCGGCGTCGACCCGGCCGAGATCGGCTACGTGGAAGCGCACGGCACCGCCACAAAGATGGGTGACCCGGTCGAACTCCAGGCGCTCACCGACGCGTTCCGCACCTCGACCGATGCCGTGCAAAGCTGCTGGATCGGCGCCGTCAAGAGCAACATCGGGCACACGGGCTCCGCGTCCGGCGTCGCAGGACTCATCAAGACGCTGCTCATGCTGGAACACGGCGAACTCGTCCCCACCCTCCACTACCAGCGGCCCAACCCGCTGCTCTCGCTGGACACGACCCCCTTCAAGGTGTGTGCGCAGCACGCGCCGTGGCCCGAGCCCGATGGCCGACGCCCCCGGCTCGCCGCCGTCAGCTCCTTCGGGGTCGGCGGCACCAACGCCCATGTGGTGCTGGCCCAGGCTCCGGTACGCGCCCTGCCCACCGGTACGCGCGGCGGGGCCCGGCTGCTCGCCGTCTCCGGCACATCGGCGCGCTCCCGCGACGTCCTGCGTGACGAACTGGCGGATGTCCTTGAGCCCGGCGCCGCGCACGAAGACGGCGCCGGTCTGCTGGCGAAGGACTCGGTGGCGACCGGCGACGAGCTGCTCGCGCAGGCCGCCCGGACCCTCGCCGACCGCCGACCTCATCCCTGGCGCCAGGCCGTCGTCGTGGACAGCTCCGAGGACGCGGCTCGCACCCTGCGCGCGGCGGTACCACCCGCATCCCCCGCGGGCCTGGACCGCGTCGCCTTCCTGCTGCCGGGCCAGGGCACCCTCACCGATGCGGCGGGCGCCGCCGCGTACCGGCGGCAGCCCTCCTTCCGCGCCGCCTTCGACACCTGGCGGGAGACGGTGGGCGACGTGTGCGGCGTCGACCTCACCCCCGTCGTCGACGAACAGGCCGCTCCGGCCGGGTGGTTCGAGGACACCGTGCACCAGCAGCTCGGGCTGCTCGCGCTCGGCCACGCCTTGGGCCGGCGCCTCATGGACCTCGGTGTGGCGCCGAGCGCCCTGCTCGGGAACAGCATCGGCGAGTACACGGCCGCGACGCTCGCCGGGGTATGGACCCCCGAGCAGGCCACCCGTCTCGTGCACGCCCGGGCCACCGCCATGCGGGACACCGAGCCCGGCCGGATGGCCGCCGTCACCGCGTCGGCCGCCGAACTGGCCGCCCGCCTGGGCCGAACACATCCCGGTGTCGAAGTCGCCGTCGCCGGTCCCGGCCGCACCGTCCTGTCCGGCCTGTGCGCAGTCATGGACCGGCTGCTCGACGGCGACACCCTCGACGGGCTCGACGTACGGCCCCTGGACGTGCGGCGCGCCTTCCACTCCTCCGCCATGGCCGGGGCGGCCGACGCGCTGCGCGCCGCCGTCGCCGCAGAGCCCACCCGGGCGCCCGCCCTGCGCGTGGTGGCCAATACCACCGGCACCTGGGCCAACCCCGAGCAACTGCGCACCCCCGACCACTGGGCGGCCCAACTGCGCGGCACGGTACGTCTGGAGGACGGCCTGACCACCCTCCTCGACGCAGGCTGCGACCTCTACGTCGAGCTGGGCCCCGGAACGTCGACGATCGGGGCGCTGCGCCGGCACACCGCGTGGGACCCGGCGCACACGACCTTGCCGTTCATCGGCGTCGACCCGGACCGCGCCGAAGCCACACTGCTGCGGGCCCTGGGCACACTGTGGGAGCGGGGCGCCGACATCGACCTCGCGGAACTCGCCGGTGCCCCCCGCCCCCGGCGGCGCTCGCTGCCCGTGCAGACCTTCGACCCGCTGGAACCGGACGACCCCGCCACTGACACCGCCGACGGGGACACCTCCGCGTGGGCCCGGCAGCAGACAGCCGAACCGGGTGAGGGCCGCAGCGCAGTCGCCCGGACCGTCGAACGCCTCTGGTGCTCATCCCTCGGCGTGAGCGGCGCCTTGGCCGACGACGACTTCCTCGCGCTCGGCGGGGAGTCCCTCACAGCGGTGGGTCTGATGGGTGACGTACGAAGGCGTACCGCCGTCATGGTTCCGGTGGCCGACTTCCTTGCCCAGCCGACCTTCGGGAACCTGCTCGCTCTCGTGGAGCGGGCCGCCGAGGCGACAGCCCCGCCACCGGGAACGGTCCGGATGCGGCCGGGCGCGGGCCGCCCGGTGTTCCTGGTCGCCGACTCCCTGGACAGCACCGCGGGATACCAGGAGCTGGTCGCCGCGCTCGACACCACCCGGCCGGTCTACGGCCTGGAGAGCGAGCAGCCTCTCGGCGTATCCGTCGGGCGGATCGCCGGCCGGCACGTCGCGGCCCTGCGCGCCGTGCAGCCCGAAGGGCCGTACACGCTCGGTGGCTGGTCCTTCGGCGCCGTCGTCGCCCAGGAGGTCACCCGGCAGCTCACCGACGCGGGGGAGCGGGTGGACGTGCTGCTGTGCCTGGACGGGTACGCGCCCGACCGCAAGGGGCGGCCCGCGGCTACCGACCCTGCCTTCCTCGCCGCCCAACTACGGCTGCAGGCCGACGTGTTGCTCGGCCGCGGTGCGTTCGGTGCGAAACTGGCCCAGGCGCCCCGAATGCGCCGGATCTTCCTTTCCCGGATCCGTGCGCTGCTGCGCCACCGGCCGCGGCCGGTGCCCTGCCCCGCCGTCGTCCTCACGGCCTCCGCACGCCCCGCGGAGGCGGTCCGGATTCGGCGCGGTTTCGCACCCCTGCACGCGTCCGTCGAGATCAGCCCCGTTCCCGGTGACCACTGGTCGATGCTGACCGCACCCCAGGTCGGCGCCGTCGCCCGCGAGGTGGACCGGGCGCTCGCCCGCCACGGGCACACCGACAGTGCAGAAGGCGAGACCCGCCCGTGACCCCACCCGAAAAGACCGTGACCGATCAGCCGACCGCTGCGAGTACCGCGCAGGACGCGGACCTGCCGCTGATCCGCAACCGTGACTTCCAGGCCCTGTGGATCAGCCGCTTCCTCGCGTCCATCGGCAAGGAGTCCGTCGAGGTCGCCTACCCGCTGCTGATCCTCGCCGTCACCGGCAGGGCAGCGTACGCGGGAGCGATCGGCGCCGTGCAGCTCCTCGTCGCCGGCGCCACCTCGATCTGGGGCGGCACACTCGCCGACAGCATGGACCGGCGCCGCCTGATGATCCTGTGCGACGCCGGACGCGCCGCCCTGCTCGGCCTGTTCAGCCTGCTCGTCGTCAGCGGCCACGCGAACGTCCCTTCCGTCTTCGCCCTCGTCGGGCTCTCGGCCCTGTGCCTGGGCCTGTCCGAGCCGCCCGCACTCGCCGCGATCAAACAGGTCGTGCCGCCCTCGCAGCTGACCAAGGCCACCGCGCAGAACCAGATCCGGCCGCTGGGCGCCACCGTCGCGGGCGCCCCGCTGGGCAGCTCGCTGTTCGGCGTGGCGCGCTCCCTGCCCTTCCTCGCGACTGGCCTGGCCTTCGCCGCCGCCGCTGTGACCCTGCTCTTCGTGCGCAAGCCGCTGCAGGCCGCGCCCGTCGCGGACGGCGAGCGCGGAAAGGCGAGGGAGGGCTTCCGGTTCATCGGGCGCACACCGGTCCTGCTCGTCTGGATCGTGTGGATCATGGGCTCCAACATGGCGTTCAACCACACGGGCGCCTTCCTCGCGCTGATCGCCACCGGCAAGGACCGGGGCGCCTCCGAAGCCTCGATCAGTCTCATGCTCAGCATCGCCGGAGCCGGCGGCCTGGTCGGCGCGGCCCTGGCGACCTGGGCCCTGAAACGGCTGAAGCCCGCCACCCTGTTCCTCGCGGCGGCGTGGATCGGCCCCGTCGCGGCCGTCCTCCTGATGACCGTGCCCGGAGTGGTCTCCCTCGGCGTCGTGCTCGGCCTCGTCTTCCTGCGCGGTCCGATGGTGAACGCCCTGTTCTTCGCCTACGTCGCCGTGCTCGTCCCCGACCGGATGCAGGGCCGCGTCATGGGCGCCGTCACCTTCCTCGCGTACGTCGCCCAGCCGCTCGGCATCCTCGCGATCGGCACCACCTTCGACGCGGGCGGCGCTCCCTGGGCGTTCGCCTTCATGGGGGTCGTGTCGACCCTGGCCGCGCTGCCCACCCTGACCCGCCTGATCCGGCGGCTGCCCGCCCCCGAGGCGCTCGCGGCGAGGGAGGAGAACGCGCCCGCTGCGGACGCGTCCGACGTCGGCTCCCGGACCGATCCGGCCCCCTGACGTCCTGCCCCGACCGCCCCTCCGACTTCCCCCGTACCAGGCACGTGAGCCACCCTGACCGAGGAGTGAGTAGTGTCCGCCCTTCCCGAGGAGTCCCGGTGCCCGTTCTCGGGTGACGAGCCCGTCGTTCCGACCCAATACGTCACCCGCCCCGGCCCCGACCCGCACTCCGCCGCCGCGCGGCTGCGCGAGCGCGGCCCCATACACCCCATCGATTTCCCGGCGGGCTCCGCCGACCATGCGTATGTCGTCGTCGACCACGCGAGCGTCATGCGCGCCTTCGGCGACCCGGGCATCTCCAAGACCCTGGAGGCGGCACCTGCCCGGTTCCGCGAGCAGACCGTGCGGAGCAGCTCCGTGCTCACCAGCAACATGCTCCTCGCCGACCCGCCCGAGCACACCCGGCTGCGCAAGCTCGTCAGCCGGGCGTTCCTGCCGCGCCGTATGGAACTGCTGCGCCCGCGCGTCCAGGAGATCACCGACGACCTCATCGACGCCTTCCCCGAGTCCGGCGAGTTCGACCTCCTGGATGCCTTCGCACTGCCGCTGCCGATGATGGTGATCTGCGTGTTTCTCGGCGTCCCCTACACCGACCGGGACCGGTTCATCGACTGGGGCCGGGTGCTCAGCCAGGACCCGAGCCAGGAGGGCGAGGCCGCCCTGGAGCGCAAGCGCGTCAACGACCAGGTCGTGGAGTACTTCACCGATGTGCTCGCCCAACGTCGTGCCAGGCCGCAGGAAGACCTGCTCGGCGACCTGGTGCGCGCCGCCGACGAGGACGGCATGTTCACCGACGAGGAACTCGTCTCCACCGCCATCTTCCTCGTCATCGCCGGGCACAAGACCACCGCCAACCTCGTCGGCAACGGCGTCTGGTCCCTGCTCCGCCACCCCGACCAGCTCGAACTCCTCCGCGCGAAGCCGGAGTTGATGGACTCGGCGATAGAGGAGTTCCTGCGCTACGAAGGCTCGGTCGACCGCGGCACGCTGCGCACGGCCGCCCGCGAGCTCACCCTCGGCGGACAGACCGTGCCCGAAGGCAGCTTCGTCCACCTGTCGGTCTCCGCCGCCAACCGCGATCCCGCCGTCTTCGACAACCCCGACCGTTTCGACATCACCCGCTCGCCCAACCGCCACATGACCTTCGGCCACGGACCACACTTCTGCGCCGGGGCGCCGCTGGCCCGTCTCGAAGGACGTATCGCCTTCGAGACACTGCTGCGCCGCATCCCGGACCTCGCGTGCACGGTGCCGCCCGAGACGCTGACATGGATCGCGGACAGTTCCATCAGCCGGGGCCTGGAGCGGCTCCCCATTCGCATCGCGAGCAAGCAGCCGCGCGCGAACACCGCGTGACATCTCGCCGCTTGCCGTACCTCAGACTCTTTTCCGTACCTCAGAACTCGCAGAGCAGGAGCACCACTTCATGACCGACGAAGCCACCGCCCCCGTAGCCCTGATCACGGGTGGATCCAGCGGCATCGGCGCAGCCACCGCCCGCAAGCTTCTCGCCGAGGGGTATTGCGTCGCCGTCACCGGCCGTAGCGGCGATCGGCTGCAGCGCTTCGCCGAGGAGACCGATGCCAAGCCCGGCACCCTCCTCACTCTCCCCGGCGACGCCGGCGACCACGCCTCCGTCGAGGCCGCCGTGCGGGCCACCCTGGACGGGTACGGCCGCATCGACACGGTCGTCGCCAACGCCGGGTACGCTACGCACGATTCGCTCGCCGACGGCGATCCGGCCGGGTGGCGCGACATGGTCCTCACCAACGTGCTCGGCCCGGCCCTGCTGATCCACTACGCCCTGCCCGCGCTCAAGGAGACGCGCGGCCGGATCGTGCTGATCGGCAGCGTCGCCGGAGTCGTCTACACGCCCGGCAACATCTACGGCGCCACCAAATGGGCGGTCACCGGCCTCGCCGAGAACACCCGCCGCATGGTCACCGCCGACGGCATCGGCGTCACCCTGGTCGCCCCGGGACGGGTGGAGACCGGCTTCTGGGACGCCGCGGGCGGCGCACCCCAGAGCGGCATCAACCTCACCGCCGACCAGATCGCCGACTCGGTGGTGTGGGCAGTGCGCCAGCCCACCGGAGTCGACATCAACTCCGTCGTCGTCCGCCCGGTCGGCCAGGCGGTCTGACCCTCCCTTCGACCCGACACCACCTGGCGCGGGCGTCCTTGACCAGGGGCGCCCGCGCGGGGGAGGGGGCTGCGGGCCAGGGGCCGACATCGGAGCCCGGTCGAGCTTTCCTCTCCAGGCCGCTTCCCTCTTGGTCTCTCCACCTTGATCGCGGGGGAGAGGGACGCAGCGGAGAGAGCACCCTCGGACTGTGGCCGTGCCCCGCCCCCCGCTCTCCTCTCGGCCTCTCCGCCCTGACAGCAGGCGAGCCCGCCCCCCGTCACGACCGACCCGCCCCGTATTCCCGTCCTCATCCGCCCTCGGTCCCGCAGGCCGAGGAGCGTCGCCCGCACGCGTGCGGCCGCCACTGCACCCCGCGAGGCCCCTCGCCCCCTTCGCAGCCCTCTTCCCACCCCGCCCCGCAGCATTCCAGGAGCGTAGTCATGTCCTCCGAGACGTCCGCCACGGCACCCACCCCGGCCCACGCTTCCTCGGCCGACGCCCCGCACACCGACCACGACCGGCTGTGCACCGACCTGGCCGGCCTGTGGGGCGACGTGCTCGGCACCGGGCCGGTCGACGAAGCAGCCGACTTCACCTCACTCGGCGGCAACTCCCTACAGGCCGCCCGGATCGCCGCCCGTATCCGCACCCGCCTCGGCCTTCCCGTGACCGTCGCCGAACTCTTCGAGCACGGTACCGTCACCGCCCTGTCCCGCGTGCTCGCCGACCGGCCCCGCGAGACCGGCGACGCGCTGCCCGCGGTGGCCCCCGCTCCCGGCGACGGCCCGCTCCTCGCACCGGCCCAGCGCCGCCTCTGGTTTCTCGACCAGCTCAGCCCCGCCGCAGGCACCGCATACAACGTGCCCGCCCTCACCCGGCTGCGCGGCCCCCTCGACACCACGGCACTCGACGCAGCCTGGCAGCACGTGGTCGACCGGCACGAACAACTGCGTACCGTGTTCACGTTCGCCGGCGACGTGCTGCACGCCGAGACGACCGACAGCCGGGCCGGACTCGAACTCGTCGACCTGACCGGCCACCCCGACCCGTACGGTCACGGCGTGCGCGCGGCTGACGAGCGCGCCGCCCGGCACATCGACCTCGCCACCGGCCCCCTGGCGCGGCTCACCCTGTACCGGCTCGCCGCCGCCGACCACCTCCTGCTGCTGGTCCTGCCGCACCTGGTCTCAGACGGGCGCACCCTGGACGTCATCGACCAGGACCTCGCCCACGTCTACCGCCGTTGTACCGGCAGCGCACCGGGGGAGGAGCTGAGCGAACTCACCTTGGAATACCGCGACTTCGCCCACTGGTCGGCCGCGCTGGACTCCGAACGCCTCCTCCGGGCGTGGCGCTCCCGCCTCGTCGGCGCCCCGACCGTCCTCGACCTGCCCTCCGACCACCCCCGCCCGGCGACCCGCTCACACCGCGGCCGCCGGCTCACCCGGACCACCACGGGCGCCCTGTTCACCGCAGCGGCCCGCATCGCTACCGCCACCCGCACCACCCCGTATGCGACCACGCTCACCGCCTACGCCACGCTGCTCGGCGAACTCACCGGCCAAGACGAGTTGTTGGTCGCCACCCCCATGGACGGACGCCCCGATCCGGCCCTGGAGGACGTGGTCGGCTTCTTCGCCACCACCGTGCCTCTGCGCCTGCGTCCGTGCGGTGACCCCGACCGGCCCGGCGTATTCCGGCGAGCGGTGAGGGAGACGCACGGCGTGGTGCTCGACGCCGCGCACGACCAGCATGTGCCCTTTGAGCAACTCGCCGCCGAACTCGCCCCTTCGGGCGACCTGTCCCGTACCCCGCTGACCCAGGTGGCCCTTGCCTACCAGGGCCGCCGCCGCCCGCACGCCCGGTTCGACGGCCTGGACGCCGAGCCGCTGCCCGTGGACAACGGCACCGCCAAGTTCGACCTCACCCTCGAGATCCACGAGCGGGACGACGAGTTCGAGATCACCGTCGAATACGCCACGGACCTGTTCACCAGGGAGCGGGCGCAGCAGATGCTCGACCGCTATCTGGAGATCCTCGACACGGCGGTGCACGCGCCGGAGGCACCAGAAGCGGCCGGTCCCCGTCAGGCTCCGACCGCACGGCAGTCCAACCACCACGCGGCCGACCCGCGCTGCCTGCACGAGATCTTTGCCGAGACCGCCGCCCGGCACCCGCACTCCGTCGCTGTCACCGACGGCACCAGCAGCCTCACCTACGCCGAACTCGACCGCGCCGCCAACCGCCTCGCCCACCGCCTGCGCGCCCACGGAGCCACACCGGACGGCCTCGTCGGCCTATGCGCCGAACGGACCGTGGACCTTGTCGTCGGCGTCCTCGCCATCCTCAAGTCCGGTGCCGGATACCTGCCGCTCGACCCCCGCCACCCCTCCGCCCGGCTCCGTGACACCCTCGCCGACGCCGAGTGCCGCATTCTGCTCGGCGACACCGCATCCTGCTCCCCGCTGCTCGACGGCGAAGCCCCCGCCTTCATATCCCTGACCGCCGACGGCGATGCCGGACCGGACGACCACGTGCCCGCACCCCACCTCGGCGCCGGACCCGACGCCACGGCGTACGTCATCTACACCTCGGGCTCCACAGGCCGCCCCAAGGGCGTCGTCGTCACCCACGCCAACGTCACCCGCCTGTTCACCGCCACCGAGCACGACTTCGGCTTCGGCGCCGACGACGTATGGACCCTCTTCCACTCCATCGCCTTCGACTTCTCCGTCTGGGAGCTGTGGGGTCCGCTACTGCACGGCGGCCGACTCGTCGTCGTGCCGTACCTGACCAGCCGGGACCCCTACGCGTTCCTGGAACTGCTGCGCACCGAGCACGTCACCGTCCTCAACCAGACCCCCACCGCCTTCCGCCAGCTCGCCGCGGCGGCGGAGGACGCCGACTTCCCCGACCTCGCCCTACGCACTGTTGTGTTCGGCGGCGAAGCCCTCGACCCGGCCACCCTCAGTGGCTGGGTCGGCGGATACGGCATCCGCAGGCCCCGCCTCGTCAACATGTACGGCATCACCGAGACGACGGTGCACGTCACCGTCCGCCCGCTCACCCTCGCCGACCTCTCCGGCTCGCTCAGCCCCATCGGCCGCCCCATTTCCGACCTGAGCGTTCATGTCCTGGACGCGGACATGAACAAAGTCCCGGACGGCACCGAAGGCGAGATGTACGTGGGCGGCCCCGGCGTCGCACGCGGCTACCTCAACCGCCCCGAGCTCACCGAACAGCGCTTCGTGCCCGACCCGTTCGGCGCCCCGGGGGAGCGCCTGTACCGTTCCGGCGACCTCGCGGTGCGCCGGGAGGACGGCGAACTCGAATACCGGGGCCGCATCGACCACCAGGTCAAACTGAACGGCTTCCGTATCGAACTCGGCGAGATCGAACGGGCCCTCCTCGACCAGCCCGGCGTCCGCGCCGCCGCCTGCGTCCTGCGCGAGGACACCCCCGGGCTGCCCCGTCTGGTCGGCTACGTCGTCCCCGCACCCGGCCACGAGGACCCGCAGCCGACGCGTCTGCGCGAGGCATTGAGCGTACGGCTGCCCGCCCACATGCTCCCGGCCGCCGTCGTCCCCCTCGCCGAACTCCCGCTGACCGGCAACGGAAAGCTCGACCGCGACCGCCTGCGCGCCCCCGAAACCCACCGCGCCACCCCGGCCGATCCCCGGACGGCCGGGCCCCGAACCCCCGCCGAACACACCCTCGCCGCCGTCTGGCGCCAGGTCCTCGACCTGCCCGACCTGAGCGTCGACGACAACTTCTTCGCGCTCGGCGGCGACTCGCTGCGCGCCGTCCGCGTCGCGGCGCTCGCCCGCGAGGCCGGTCTCCCGGTCTCGGTCGAACAGATCTTCCTCCACCCGAGCGTGACCGCCCTCGCCGCAGCCGCCGACGCACAGGACGAGAGCCCCACGCCCGTCCCGGCCGACTGCTCGACGATCCTCGCCGACCTCGACCCCGCCAAGTTGCCGGCCGACACCGTCGACGCCTACCCCACGGCGGCGATGCAACTCGGCATCCTCTACGAGTGCGAGTTCGCCGAGGACGAGACCACGGGCCTCTACCACGACCTGATCAGCGTCCGCCTCGATGGCCCCTTCGACCGTCCCGCCCTCGAACGCGCCCTGGACGTGCTGACCGAACGCCACGCCGTCCTGCGCACCTCCTTCCGCCTCGGCGCCTTCCGCGAACCGATGCAACTCGTCGCCGAGACCGCACAGATCCCCCTGACCGTCGAGCAACACAAGACCGGACGGCCGGACGCCAAGACCCACGACCACCTGCTCCACACATGGTGGGACCGGGAGAAGAAGGACCCCTTCGACATCGAGCACGCCCCACTGGCGCGCTGCCACGTCCTGCGCACCGACCTCGACAGCTTCCAGCTCTCCATCGCCGTGCACCACGCGATCCTCGATGGCTGGAGCCTGGCCCTGCTCACCACCGAACTCCTCCTTGCCTACGAGGGCGAACTGCGTCCCGACGCTACCGAGCCCGCCCTGCCGCCCGCGCCCGGAGCCCGCTACCGCGACTTCGTCGCCGCCGAACAGCGGGCCCAGGCCGACCCTGCCGCCCGCGCCTGGTGGGAGACGCTTCTGAGGAAGGAAGGCGAGCCCGCCGAACTCCCGCTGGACCCGGACGGCACCGCCGAGGACGAGTTCGCTTTCCACGCGCCGTTGCCCGAGGACCTGGACGCCGCCCTCGACGAGACGGCGGCCCGCCTCGGCCTGCCCGTCAAAAGCGTCTTCCTCGCCGCCCACGCCCAGGCTCTCGCCGAACTCAGCGCATCCGACAGCACGGTGACGGCCGTCCAGGTCAACGGACGCCTGGAAGAGCCAGGTTCGGACCGTGTCCTGGGCCTGCTCCTGAACATGGTGCCGCTCCACCTCACCGCGCGCGGCACCTGGGCCGAACTGGCCAGTGCCGCCTTCGACGCCGAACGCGCACGCCAGCCCTACCGCCGCTACCCCCTCGCCGCCCTGCAGCAGCTCGCCGGCCGCGGCACCACCCTCTTCAACGTCGCCTTCAACTACACCGACTTCCACACCTTCGACGACCTCGCCGCGCTGCGCACGATCCGACCCCACGACTGGTGGTTCTCGGACCGGCACAGCTTCCCGCTCATGGTCGAGATCACCCGCACCCCGCACACCGGCCGCCGCGCCCTGGCCGTCACCCTCGGCGCCGACAGCCCGTACGCAGGGACCGGAGCCCGTCTGGGCCGCCTCATCCTGCGGGCCCTCCACGCCATCGCCGCAGACCCGAGCGCGACGGTCTCCACCACCTCGGAAGGGCGACCTCGGCGATGAACCGGACCACGCCGCCCCACGGCCCGGTCCTCCTGACCCCGCTGCCCCGCCGCCAGGCCGCACACCGATTCCTCGTCTTCCCGCACGCGGGAGGAGGTCCGTCCTTCTACCGCGACTGGGGCGCGGCGGCAGGCGCCGACATCGAGGTGTCGCTCGTGCAGTACGCGGGGCGGGAGCAGCGCATCGGTGAACCTCCCGTACCGGATGCCCGAGCCGTCGCCGCAGAGGTGAGCGACGCCCTGCGGGCCACCATCGCCCTGGGCGACAGCCGTCCGGTCGCCCTGTTCGGTCACAGCATGGGCGCGATCATCGCCTATGAGGCGGCACTGGCCCTCACGGACGTCGAACTGTCCGCCCTGTTCGTCTCCAGCCGCAGGGCCCCCGCCACCGTCACCCCGCCGACCGGCCGGGTCCCTGCCCGCACCGACGACAAAATCCTCTCCCACCTGCGCGCCCTCGGCGGCACCCCCATGTCCCTCTTCGACGACCGGGCGATCCGCGAGCTCTACCTGCCCGTGTTCCGAGCCGACTACCACCTCGTCGACACCTACGCCCCCAGGTCCGACAGCCACGCGTTCTCCCTCCCCGTCACCGCCTTGTGGGGCACCAAGGACCCCACGGCCGACGGAGCGCTGACGGGCCCCTGGCACGAGATCACCACGGGCCGGTTCCGCCACCACGCCTTCGATGGCGGCCACTTCTACCTCGTGGACCACCTCGACAGTGTCCTGAAACTGGTGAGGGAGCAGCTGGCCGGGCGATGACACATGACCCTGATTCGGCTCGGCTCCGGCTGTGCCCGGCGTTCGTCGACCAGTTCGCACACCTTGTCGAGCGCCTCGCGCTGCCACTGGGCGCGGTCACGCGCGGAGGCGGCGGTCTGGTTCCGGATCCGGGCGTCGGCGCGTTCGGTCCCTTCTCGCGTCGCTGAGAGATCGTCGAAGGCGCGGGCCGGCCAGATCACGAGGGGCGGTTCGGGGCCGGCGGTTGTACCGCTCCCTCGTAGGCGTCCGCCCCGTGGACGGTGGCGTGATCCAGCCGTCGCTGCTTCGGCCGTGCGGCTTCGCCGGCGAGGTCCGTGGAACCGGCGCGATTGCCGTGCAGTGCCTCGCAGGCGCCCCCTGATCATGGTCGACAGGGGGAAAGGTCATTGCCGGGCCCGGAGGCCGGGAGCCCCGTCCCCGGGGCCGTGAAGAAGGGCAAGAAGGGCGGGTGCCTGGTGGGCTTCTACGCGCTCATGTACTTCGCGGGGACCGGCCAGTCCCGATCCCCCCGCAGCTCGTGGCCATGCTCCGCGCCCACCTGAAGTCGGCATGGCCAAGGATGGGCGGCTCTTCACGAATGAGCGGGGCGGTGTGGTGGGCAGCAGCACCTATTGGCGCGTATGGCGGGATGCTCGGGAATACGCACTCTCGCCGGACCTTCAGGCGTCCATCCTCGGGGGCGGCCGTACGACCTACGGCACACCTGCATCACGACGTGGCTGAACGCTGGCGTCCCGTTCCCGTTCCCGTTCCCGTGCCCGTGGCCGAGGTCGCGCGTCGGGTCGGCAACTCGCCCGAAGTGATCCACCGCGTCTATGAGGGGTGCATCTACGGCCAGGAGGAGGCCATGAACAAGAAGATCGAAAAGGAACTCGACTGGCCAAGCCAAATACGGTCACTCGCTCGCTGGGTGAAGCCTGGGGCGGCCACACGGCGTCCCAGGCATCATGTCGTTCAGTGCGGGGACTCCCCGTCGCCGTCTTGGTCGCCCTTACCCCGTCGCGCCTTGAATTCGGCGAATTGGACTGAGAGAACGTACAGGTAATCGAGGAGAGCCTCGGCTAACGCCAGCCCATCCTCTGCGTCCTGGCGGCTCACTACGGTGCCCGTGAAGTGAGCCCCCTGATTACCCAGGACGCGTAGCTCCTGTGCCCACTCGAAGAGACGACCATCGATCTTCCCGTCGTCCTTCATCTGCTCCAGCATCTTGAACAGCGGCTTGGGTCGGCCTCCGGCGTTGGACATACCCCTATCGAGGCAGACGCCTTCAAGCGTGCGTCGGACCATAACCGCCGTGGCTGTGTATGCCTTGGACTTGAAACATTGGCGGGCTTCGTCATGCTCGCGTCGCAGGGCCGCTGGAACCTTGTAACTGAGAGGTCGCCGCTGCTGCGGCCAGACGACGAGAGGGTCTCCGTCCCAGCCCTGGCCATAGTCCTCTTCGATCACCAAGAAGGGGTCTTGGCAATGGCCACATCGAGCTAGTTCCAGGAGGTACGGCGGCTCTTCGTAGCCGCCTCCTCTGGCCTCGCTAGTGACTGTGGCCAGCGTTGGCTTCTCACAGTGGGGGCACATCAGCGGAACGACCGCCCCGGCTCTGCTCTCGTCGCTCATATGGCCGGACGCTAGCGGTTGCACTCGTGCGCTGGTGTACGAACTGACCAATGAGTTGGCCCTATCGCAGCTCTATCGCGATCAGTGCGCAACAACGACAAAGAGCGGGACCCAGTGAGACTGGGTCCCGCTCCTCGCGTTAGGCATCTGCGCTGGTCAACCGCATGATCGTGCTGGTTGAGGCGAAGTGCCCCCGGCAGGATTCGAACCTGCGCACACGGCTCCGGAGGCCGTTGCTCTATCCCCTGAGCTACGGGGGCGTGTCGGGTGTGGAGCTGTTGCTCGTTGCGACGGGTAGAACACTAGCAGGTCCCGTGGGGTGATCAGGAACGGGTTTGTCGGGGGTGGGCGGTGGGGGAGAGCTCGCTCGCACGGGTGGAAGTGGGGAAAAGCCGGACGCGGTGGCCGGTCCGGACCTACTCTCAAGGGGTGCCAGGCGCTTCGGGGCGGGTGCTTGTTGTGGACGACAACAAGGTCATCCGGCAGCTGATCAGGGTCAATCTCGAGCTGGAGGGTATCGAGGTCGTGACCGCGGCCGACGGTGCCGAGTGTCTGGATGTCGTTCATCAGGTGCGGCCCGACGTCGTGACCCTCGACGTCGTGATGCCCCGGTTGGACGGGTTGCGCACCGCCGCGCAGCTCCGTGCCGATCCGCGGACTCATGATCTTCCCCTTGCCATCGTCAGCGCCTGTACGCAGAACGAGGTCGAGGGTGGGCTCGACGTCGGCGTCGACGCCTTCCTCGCCAAGCCCTTCGAGCCCGCCGAACTGGTACGGCTCGTATGTCACTTGCTGGAGCGGGGGCGTGGAGCGTCCGGGCGTCAGGCGGGTGACGGTCGATTCGGGGGCCGCCACGACGCGGGGGATGCCGGGGACGGGGCGCGTACCCCTGACTCCGAGTTTTCCGGCTAGCGTTCGGCCAGCACTCCGGGCGGACCGACGGCGGATGCGTTCTTCTCCCCGGCGGGCCGTGGCTGACTGGTCGTGTGTCGGCGTTCATATCCCGGGCCCTGTTCGAACCGGCTCGCCTACCCACCCCCGTCCTCCCCTACGCTTGTCCCGTGACCCCCGTCGAGCTCTCCCGTACCGTGCTGTGCGCGGTGCGTCGTGCTGTGGACGAGGGGGAGCTGAGCGTGACCGTGCCTGAGCGGGCCGTGGTGACCGTGCCCGGGCCCGGGGGGTGCGGGGACTACGCGACCACCATCGCCCTGCAGCTGGCCCGCTCGGCCGGGCAGCCCGCTCGACGCGTAGCCGAGATTCTGCGGCCGCATCTCGTCGACGCCCAGGGAGTCGGTGACGTCGTCGTCACCGGCCCCGGGTTCATCAACATCAGCCTGGAGCCGGGTGCGGCGTCCGTCGGGGCGCTCGTGCGTGAGATCCGGGACCGGGGGACCGGCTACGGTCATGGCGACGCCCTCGCCGGGCAGATCGTCGCGTTGCGCGTGCCGTACGAGGCGCGGGCCGAGGTCGTCGCCGACGCGCTGGTGCGGATCGTGGCGGCCCAGGGCGGTCGGGTCGAGATCGACCACGGTGAGCCGGTGAACCTGCGTCCCGTACCGGCCCCGGAGGACCCCGCCCCGCTCGGTCCCGACGCCGCCCGCTGGGCGCTGCTGTATCCCGCCCCGCACGACCGGCCCCGGATCACCGCCGATCATCTGGTCCAGCGCGAGGGCAATCCCCTCTTCCGGGTCCGTTACGCGTACGCCCGCACCCGGGCCCTCACCCGCAACGCCGCCCGCCTCGCCTTCACCGCCGAACCCGGCGACGATCTGACGACAACGGCCATCGCCGGTACGGCCGACCTGACGCCCGTACCGGCAACGGCCGCACTGGCAACGGCCACACCCGCCCGCCCGACGGCCACGGGCCCGGTCACACCCGTCCGCCTCGCGGTCACCTCTGCCCACCCGAGGGACACGGGCATGGTCATCGCGACCCACCCGACGGCGGCGGAAGCCAACGGCAGCCTTGCGGCCCGCGCGCCGACGGCGGAAACCCACGGCACACTTGCGGCCCGCGCGCCGACACCGGACGTACGCCCCCTTCTCGTCGCCCTCGCCGACCACCCCCGTATCCTCCGTGCCGCCGCCGTTCACCGTGGTCCGGACCGGATCGCGCGGCACCTTGTCGCCGTCGCCGATGCCGCGCTGCCGTTTCTGCTGACCGTGCTGCCGCACGGCGAGGAGAAACCCACGGCCGCCCACCGTGCCCGGCTCGCGCTTGCCGAAGCCGTCGGGACGGTGCTGGCCGGCGGCCTGTCCCTGCTCGGCATCGACGCCCCCGAACACCTCTGAGTGCCCTGGTGAAAGTCCTGGAGAGCACCGGAGCAAGCAAGCCTTGAGAGCCTGAGAGTCAGAGAGCCACTGTCATGAGTCGTTCCGCACACCCCGCCGGGCCCCGTCACGCCGACGTCCTCCCCGAGGGGCACTACTCCGCCCCGCCCGCCGACCTCAACGCGCTCGACACCAAGGTGTGGGCCCACACCGTCGGCCGTGACGCCGACGGGGTCGTCACCGTCGGCGGCGTCGACGTCAAGCGGCTCGCCGAGGAGTTCGGCACGCCCGCGTACCTCCTCGACGAGGGGGACTTCCGGATCCGGGCGCGGGCCTGGCGCACCGCCTTCGGGAACGACGCCGACGTCTTCTACGCCGGGAAGGCATTTCTGTCGCGCGCCGTGGTGCGCTGGTTGCACGAGGAGGGGCTCAATCTGGACGTGTGCTCCGGGGGCGAGCTGGCCACCGCGCTCTCCGCGGGCATGCCGCCCGAGCGGATCGCCTTCCACGGCAACAACAAGTCCGCCGAGGAGATCGAGCGGGCCGTGCGGGCCGGTGTCGGCCGGATCGTTCTCGACTCGTTCCAGGAGATCGTGCGGGTCGCGCATATCGCGCAGTCCCTGGGGAAGCGGCAGAAGGTCCAGATCCGGGTCACCGTGGGTGTGGAGGCCCACACGCACGAGTTCATCGCCACCGCCCACGAGGACCAGAAGTTCGGCATCCCGCTGGCCGGCGGGCAGGCCGCGGAGGCCGTGCGGCGGGCGCTGCGGCTGGACGGGCTCGAGGTCATCGGCGTCCACAGTCACATCGGGTCGCAGATCTTCGACATGTCCGGCTTCGAGGTCGCCGCCCACCGGGTGGTCGGCCTGCTCAAGGACATCCGGGACGAGCACGGCCTGGAACTGCCGGAGATCGACCTCGGCGGCGGGCTCGGGATCGCGTACACCAGTGACGACGACCCGCGCGAGCCGCACGAGATCGCCAAGGCGCTCACCGAGATCGTCTCCGGCGCCTGCGAGGCCGCCCGGCTGCGCACCCCGCGCATCTCCGTCGAGCCCGGCCGCGCCATCGTCGGGCCGACCGCGTTCACGCTGTACGAGGTCGGCACCGTCAAGCCGCTCGACGGGCTGCGGACCTATGTCTCCGTCGACGGTGGCATGTCCGACAACATCCGGACCGCGCTGTACGACGCCGAGTACAGCGTGGCGCTCGTCTCCCGGACCTCGGACGCCGGGCCGATGCTGTGCCGGGTCGTCGGCAAGCACTGCGAGAGCGGGGACATCGTGGTCAAGGACGCCTTCCTGCCGGCCGACCTGGCACCCGGTGACCTCATCGCGGTCCCGGCGACCGGCGCCTACTGCCGGTCCATGGCCAGCAACTACAACCATGTGCTCAGGCCGCCGGTGGTCGCGGTGCGCGACGGCGAGGCCCGGGTGATCGTCCGGCGCGAGACCGAGGAGGATCTCCTCCGGCTCGACGTCGGGTGACCCGGATACCCGGATACCCGGATACCCGGATACCCGGATACCCGGATACCCGGATACCCGGATACCCGGATACCCGGAGAGCCCAGTGACAGGACCGGTGTCAGGACCGCAGTCAGGTCCGGCGTCAGGACCCGTGACAGGGTCGGCTGTGGCGGTGGGCGACGGCGGCGTCGGCGGGGGCCGGAAGATCTCCGGCTTTCCGGCCCGGCACAATGAAATAGACGTCTCACGATCCGGACGAAGGGTAGAAACCGCCGTCCCGTGCGTGAAACTGGTCCAACCGTAGACGGTATGAGGAAACGAGGTCGGATGATGCGTACGCGTCCGCTGAAGGTGGCGCTGCTGGGCTGTGGGGTTGTCGGCTCAGAGGTGGCGCGCATCATGACGACGCACGCCGACGACCTCGCCGCCCGCATCGGAGCCCCGGTGGAACTGGCGGGCGTGGCCGTGCGCCGGCCCGACCGGGTGCGCCAGGGCATCGACCCGGCGCTGGTCACCACCGACGCCACCGCCCTGGTCAAGCGCGGCGACATCGACGTCGTCGTCGAGGTGATCGGCGGCATCGAGCCCGCCCGCACCCTCATCACCACGGCCTTCGAGCACGGCGCCTCCGTCGTCTCCGCCAACAAGGCGCTGCTCGCCCAGGACGGCGCCGCCCTGCACGCCGCAGCCGAGGAGCACGGCGAGGACCTCTACTACGAGGCCGCAGTCGCCGGTGCCATCCCGCTGATCCGGCCGCTGCGCGAGTCCCTCGCGGGGGACAAGGTCAACCGTGTGCTCGGCATCGTCAACGGCACCACCAACTTCATCCTCGACAAGATGGACTCCACGGGGGCCGGCTACCAGGAGGCGCTGGACGAGGCCACCGCCCTCGGGTACGCGGAGGCCGATCCCACCGCCGACGTCGAGGGCTTCGACGCCGCGGCCAAGGCCGCCATCCTCGCCGGGATCGCCTTCCACACGCGCGTGCGCCTCGACGACGTCTACCGCGAGGGCATGACCGAGGTCACCGCCGCCGACTTCGCCTCGGCCAAACAGATCGGGTGCACCATCAAGCTGCTCGCCCTCTGCGAGCGGGCCGAGGACGGCGGGTCGGTCACCGCACGCGTGCACCCCGCGATGATTCCGCTGAGCCACCCGCTCGCCTCCGTGCGCGGCGCGTACAACGCCGTGTTCGTCGAGTCGGACGCTGCCGGGCAGCTCATGTTCTACGGTCCCGGCGCGGGCGGCGCCCCCACCGCCTCCGCGGTCCTCGGTGACCTGGTCGCTGTCTGCCGCAACCGGCTGGGCGGGGCCACGGGGCCCGGCGAGTCGGCGTACGCCGCGCTGCCCGTCTCGCCCATGGGCGACGTCGTCACGCGCTATCACATCAGCCTTGACGTCGCCGATAAACCGGGCGTTCTCGCCCAGGTCGCCACCGTGTTCGCCGAGCACGGGGTGTCCATCGATACGGTTCGGCAGCAAGGCAGAAATCAGAGCGGCGGCGACGCGGTCGCCATCGAACAGGGTGGTGGGCGACGAGAGGGCGGTGAGGCAGCGCTCGTCGTCGTCACCCACCGCGCGTCCGACGCCTCCCTGTCCGGGACCGTCGAGGCGCTGCGCAAGCTCGACACCGTGCGGGGTGTCGCCAGCATCATGCGGGTTGAAGGAGAGTAACGAGCAATGACCCACCAGTGGCGCGGAATCATCGAGGAGTACCGGGACCGGTTGCCGGTATCCGACACCACGCCGGTCGTGACGCTCCGCGAGGGCGGCACGCCCCTCGTGCCCGCGCAGGTGCTCTCCGAGCGCACGGGCTGCGAGGTCCACCTGAAGGTGGAGGGCGCGAACCCGACGGGGTCCTTCAAGGACCGCGGCATGACCATGGCCATCAGCAAGGCCAAGGAGGAGGGGGCGAAGGCGGTCATCTGCGCCTCCACCGGCAACACGTCCGCCTCCGCCGCCGCGTACGCGGTGCGGGCCGGAATGGTCTCGGCCGTGCTCGTCCCGCAGGGCAAGATCGCGCTCGGCAAGATGGGCCAGGCCCTGGTGCACGGCGCGAAGATCCTCCAGGTCGACGGCAACTTCGACGACTGCCTCACACTCGCCCGTAACCTGAGCGACAACTACCCGGTGGCGCTGGTCAATTCGGTCAACCCGGTGCGCATCGAGGGACAGAAGACGGCCGCCTTCGAAATCGTGGACATGCTGGGCGACGCACCGGACATCCATGTACTGCCGGTCGGCAACGCGGGCAACATCACCGCGTACTGGAAGGGCTACCAGGAGTACGCCGCGGACGGGGTGGCGGCCCGGACCCCCCGGATGTGGGGCTTCCAGGCGTCGGGCAGTGCCCCGATCGTGCGGGGTGAGATCGTCAAGGACCCCTCGACCATCGCCACCGCCATCCGTATCGGCAACCCCGCGTCCTGGCAGTACGCCCTGCGCGCCCGGGACGAGTCGGGCGGCCTCATCGACGAGGTGACGGACCGTGAGATCCTGCGCGCCTACCGGCTGTTGGCCGCGCAGGAGGGCGTCTTCGTGGAGCCCGCGTCCGCCGCGTCGGTGGCCGGTCTGCTGAAGGCGACCGAGCAGGGCCTGGTCGACCCCGGTCAGCGCATCGTCTGCACGGTCACGGGCAACGGCCTCAAGGACCCCGACTGGGCCGTCGCGGGTGCCCCGCAGCCGGTCACCGTCCCGGTCGACGCCGCGTCCGCGGCCCAGCGGCTGGGGCTCGTCTGACGGTCTCGCGGGCCGAACCGGCACGACCTTCGGGCGGGTCGACCGGGCCGGCCCTCCCGGCGTCCTGACCCGGGGACCCCCTACGAGGGGTGCACAGGGGGCTTGGGACACGCATCGTGCGCCTCCTGTGCGCCCTATGTCGCCACAGAACCTTCCTTCGATAGGCTGTGCATAACCCGCCTGCCGCATATGCCCCCGCATACAGCGGTGCCGCGCCGTTCTTGCGGCCCGAGGGCCTCACCGTACGCACGTATCGAATGTCAAATCGACTGTCATTCGACAAGCACGCAGCTCAAGGAGAGTCATCGAGCGATGGCCGGTCCAGCGTTCCGCGCCGCCGCCGTCCGGGTGCGCGTTCCCGCCACCAGCGCCAACCTCGGCCCGGGCTTCGACGCCCTCGGCCTCGCGCTGGGGCTGTACGACGACGTGGTCGTCCGGGTGGCCGACTCCGGGCTGCACATCGACATCGCGGGCGAGGGCAGCGAGACGCTCGCTCGTGACGAGAACCACCTCCTCGTACGCTCCCTGCGTACCGCCTTCGATCTGCTGGGCGGACAGCCCCGGGGCCTGGAGATCGTCTGCGCCAACCGCATTCCGCACGGCCGCGGTCTGGGCTCCTCCTCCGCCGCCATCTGCGCGGGCATCGTCGCCGCGCGGGCGGTGACCATAGGCGGCGAGGGTCGGCTCGACGACGCCGCCCTGCTGGAACTGGCCACCGAGATCGAGGGCCACCCCGACAATGTGGCGGCGTGTCTGCTCGGTGGTTTCACGCTGTCCTGGACGGAGCAGGGCGCCGCCCGGGCGATCAGGATGGAGCCCGACGATTCCATCGTTCCGGTGGTTTTCGTGCCCGGGAAGCCAGTTCTCACCGAGACCGCGCGCGGCCTGCTGCCGCGCACCGTGCCGCATGTCGACGCCGCCGCCAACGCGGGCCGCGCCGCCCTGCTCGTCGAGGCCCTGACCAGGCGTCCCGAGCTGCTGCTTGCGGCCACCGAGGACCGCCTCCACCAGGAGTACCGGGCACCGGCGATGCCGGAGAGCGCCGCGCTGGTGGAGCGGCTGCGCGCCGACGGGATCCCCGCGGTGATCTCCGGCGCCGGACCCACCGTCATGGCGCTGGCCGAAGCCGGCACGGCCGACAAGGTGCAGGCCCTGGCGGGCGTCGGCTGGGCCGCCAACCGGCTGGGCCTGGACCTTCAGGGAGCGAGCGTGCTTCCGCTTGCGACCTGACACCCGGTTGCCGGATTTGGAGAGGGGGAATGTTTGTTGGATCCGGTAGTGTTAACCTCAAGTCTGCACCCGACCTCACCATGGCGAGGTGCTTCATGTCCCCGTCCGGGACAGACATTCTTCCGGGAGCCTCCCAAGCCACTTCGTGTTCGGTACGTCGTACCTGGGCAGTACGCCGCACTCGGGCACTGAGCGGATCGCCGGGCACGCTCCGGAATCGGTGCGACCACGCCACGTGACACTGGGTGCCACGGCTCAAGGAAGCGCCATCACCAGATATCTCTTCCGCCGCTTTGGCGGACCACCGCCCCGGCACGGTCCACACAGCAAGGGCCGAAGCCGGACAGCACAACCGGTCGCCGAGCCAGACAGGCCGACGTCCGCTCCAGGGAAGGACCCTTCGTGAGCGACACCACCGATCTGATGGGCGCACGTGTCGAGGAGACCGCTGCCGCGCCCGCCACGGACGCCTCCGCGCCTGCCGGCGGTACCGGCTCCCGGCGGCGCCGCGGTACCGGCCTTGAGGGCATGGTGCTGGCCGAGCTGCAGCAGGTCGCATCCGGCCTCGGCATCAGGGGCACGGCGCGCATGCGCAAGAGCCAGCTGATCGAGGTCATCAAGGAGGCGCAGGCGGGGGGTTCCCCCGCTGGGGGAGGTGCACCCGCCGCCAAGGCGGACGCCACCGAGACCAAGCCGAAGCGCCGGACCACCTCCCGGACCCGTACGGGCGAGGAGGCGGACAAGAAGGCCGAGACCAAGGCCGAGGCGCCCGCTGACAAGTCCGTGGTCCAGCAGCAGATCGAGATCCCCGGCCAGACCTCCCCCAAGGTCCCGGCCCCCGCCGAGCAGGCGGGTGCCGATGACGAGGCCCCCGGTGAGCGCCGCCGGCGCCGCGCCACCGCCGAAGCGGGCAGCCCCGAGACCGTAGTCGCCGAGGCGAAGAGCGAGGCCAGGGCCGAGACTCCGGCCGCCAAGACCGCGACGTCGGCCGAGCAGGCCGGCGGCGCCGCGCAGGGCGAGGCCAAGGGCGACGGCGGTGAGGGCGAGGGCCGCGGCCGTCGCGACCGCCGCGAGCGCGGCCGTGACCGTGACCGCGACCGCCGGGGCAAGGGCGAGGAGCAGCAGGGTCAGGGGCAGGGCCGGCCGCAGAGCCAGCAGGGCAGTCGGCAGGACCGGCAGCAGCAGCAGGACGACGACGACTTCGAAGGCCGTCGGGGCCGGCGCGGCCGCTACCGCGACCGTCGGGGCCGGCGCGGCCGTGACGATGTCGCCGAGCCGCAGCTCGCCGAGGACGACGTCCTGATCCCCGTCGCGGGCATCCTGGACATCCTGGACAACTACGCCTTCATTCGGACGTCCGGGTACCTTCCGGGTCCGAACGATGTGTATGTCTCCCTCGCTCAGGTCCGCAAGAACGGCCTGCGCAAGGGCGATCACATCACCGGCGCGGTCCGCCAGCCCAAGGAAGGCGAGCGGCGCGAGAAGTTCAACGCGTTGGTCCGGCTGGACTCCGTCAACGGCATGGCGCCCGAACACGGCCGCGGCCGACCGGAGTTCAACAAGCTGACCCCGCTGTACCCGCAGGACCGGCTCCGCCTGGAGACCGACCCCGGCGTCCTCACCACCCGGATCATCGACCTCGTCTCGCCCATCGGCAAGGGCCAGCGCGGTCTGATCGTGGCCCCGCCGAAGACCGGCAAGACCATGATCATGCAGGCGATCGCCAACGCGATCACCCACAACAACCCCGAGTGCCACCTGATGGTCGTCCTCGTCGACGAGCGTCCGGAAGAGGTCACCGACATGCAGCGGTCGGTCAAGGGCGAGGTCATCTCCTCGACCTTCGACCGTCCGGCCGAGGACCACACCACGGTCGCGGAGCTGGCCATCGAGCGGGCCAAGCGCCTGGTGGAGCTGGGCCACGACGTCGTTGTGCTGCTCGACTCGATCACGCGTCTGGGCCGTGCGTACAACCTGGCCGCGCCCGCCTCCGGACGCATCCTGTCCGGTGGTGTCGACTCGACCGCCCTGTACCCGCCGAAGCGGTTCTTCGGTGCGGCGCGGAACATCGAGGACGGCGGTTCGCTGACCATCCTCGCCACCGCCCTGGTGGACACCGGGTCCCGCATGGACGAGGTGATCTTCGAGGAGTTCAAGGGCACCGGCAACATGGAGCTGAAGCTGGACCGGAAGCTCGCCGACAAGCGGATCTTCCCGGCGGTGGACGTCGACGCGTCCGGCACCCGCAAGGAGGAGATCCTGCTCGGCGCCGAGGAGTTGGGCATCGTCTGGAAGCTGCGGCGGGTGCTGCACGCGCTCGACCAGCAGCAGGCGATCGAACTGCTCCTCGACAAGATGAAGCAGACCAAGTCGAACGTCGAGTTCCTGATGCAGATCCAGAAGACGACGCCTACGCCGGGCAACGGCGACTAGGCGCTCCGCTGGGTTTGGCCGGGGCGGCAGCGGCGTTGAGCGTCTGCGGTGGTCGGCTGCGGGTGGGTTGTGGCTTGTCGCGCAGTTCCCCGCGCCCCTTGGGGGCGGCTGTTGTTGGTCGGCTGCGGGTGCATTGTGGCTTGTCGCGCAGTTCCCCGCGCCCCTTGGGGGGTGGCTGTCGTTGGTCGGGTGCGGGTGGGTTGTGGTTTGTTGCGTAGTTCCCCGTGCTCCTTGGGGGTTGCGTAGTTGCCCGTGCTCCTTCGGGTCGTCTCTCCGGGGTGATAAAGGCCGCGATAAGGGCCGGTTCCCGTCGCTATGTGACGGGAACCGGCCTTTTGGCGCAGAGAGGAACAGGTGTGCCTTTGCACCCCTGCCCACGCCTGTTCCTCTGGGGGGACCTCCTTGCCCATCACCCTGTCCGGCGGCCGTCACCGACGTCGGATACGCATCGGGCTGCCCGTCGCCGCCGTCGGCGTCGCCGCGGCCCTCGCCGCCGCGCTGCTGACCAGCTCCGCGGACGCGGCCGGTGTCCTGCCGACCCCGACGGTCCGGCCGGCCCTCGCCACACCCTCGCTCGCCACGCTGGAGCAGCGCGTCGCGGGTGCCCTCGCCGGGGACGACACCCCGGGGCAGTCGGCCGACAAGGCGTCGCTCAGCGCGGACACCCGCGCCACCGCCATCGATCCGAAGATCATCAGCGGCACCCAGACCACCATCACCTCGGCCCCGTGGATGGCCCAGCTCTGGTACTACGACGACCGGGGCACCGCCACCGAGAGCGATGACATCGGCTTCTTCTGCGGCGGCACGGTCGTCTCGCCGACGAAGATCCTCACCGCCGCGCACTGCGTCAAGGGCTACAACTGGAAGGCCAATGGCGCGATCGTCACCGGTACCTCCCAGCTGCCGACCAGCGACGCCACCGGCGGTGCGGACCTGCACGGTGGCACCGTCACCGGTGTGCTGCGCCAGTGGAACCACCCGTCGTACAGCGCGAACACGCTCGACAACGACATCGCGGTGCTCACCCTGGGCACCCCGGTCAAGGCCACCCCGATCCGGATGACGACGTCCGGCGACACCGCCTCGTACGCCCCGGGCACCACCGCCACGGTGTACGGCTGGGGCCGCACCAGTTCCACGTCCGACGACATCTCCGAGACGCTGAAGACGGCCACGCTGCCCGTGCAGTCGGATACCACCTGCGCCGACGCCTACGGCGCCGACTTCGTCAAGGGGCACATGGTGTGCGCGGGCAAGCCCGCCACCGGCAGCGACACCGGCACCACCGCCGCCTGCAACGGCGACTCCGGAGGCCCGCTCGTGGTCGGCGGCCGGATCGTGGGCGTCGTCTCCTGGGGCGTGACGGACTGCGTCGCAGCCGGCGCCTACAGCGTCTTCACCAAGGTCAGCACCTATGTCGGGGCCGCCTACGCGCAGGTCGATGACGCGAACCTCGGCGACACCGACAACAAGGCCGACATCTGGGTGCGCGCCGCCGCCAGCAAGACCGGCTATGAGAAGGACTCCACGGGGTCCTCGCTCGCCGCCCGCACCTCCTGGGGCAACTGGAGCAGCGTCAACGTCGTCCTGCAGACCGACCTCGACCGCGACGGCCTCCAGGACCTGGTGGTCCGCGACAGCGCCACCGGCGACGTCTACTGGATGCACTACGTGACCGTCAGCGGCTCCTGGGCGAAGACGAAGATCTTCACCGGCTGGAAGACCCGTACCCGGATCATCACGCCCGGTGACGTCACCGGTGACTATCTGCCCGACGTGCTGTCCGTCGACTCCGGCGGCACCCTGTGGATCTACCCGGGCAAGGGCAACGGCACCTTCGCCTCGCGGGTGAGCGTCGGCACGGGCTGGAACCAGTACAACTCCCTGCGCGGCCACGGCGATTTCAACGGCGACGGCAAGGCCGACCTGCTCGCCCGCAAGAGCAGCACCGGGGACCTGTACCTGTACAAGGGCACCGGCAAGGCCGGCAGCGGGGCGTTCTCCGCCCGGGTCAAGGTCGGCAGCGCCTGGACCGGTTTCAACGCCTTCGACGCCGTCGGTGACCTCACCGGCGACGGCAAGGCCGACTACCTGGCCCGTACCAAGAGCGGCACGCTCTACCTGTACAAGGGCAGCGGCAAGGGCACCAGCGAGATCTTCACCACAAGGATCTCGCTCGGCACCGGCTACCAGCAGTACGACATCTGGGGCTGAAACCCCAGGTGAGCCGGGCTCGTCCGGCCCGGGTCCCTACCTGCTGTGCCCACCCTTGCACAGGGCGGGCACAGCACGTTGTGCAACGCTGTGCCCGGTTTCGCCGTCTGACCGGGCGGAGCGACGATGGTGTGACAGGCACCGTGAGCGTCCCTCGAAGCAGGGGGTAACCCGAACGACCCGACCAGGACCGAGGAGCACATGTCCGCCGAGAGCACACCGGAGCCCGGCATACCCGAGTCCGGCACCCCAGGGGCCCGCCATCGCAGGGCGCGCAAGCGCGGCAAGGGCCTGCTGATCACGGCCTGGACGGCCGCGGGCATCGTGGTCCTGGGCGGCATGGGCGCCGGGTACGTGTACTTCAAGCTCAACGGCAACATCAAGAGCGTCGACATCAACCAGGCCCTGGGCACCGACCGGCCGACGAAGACCGACAACGGTTCCGAGAACATCCTGGTCCTCGGCTCGGACTCGCGCTCCGGCTCCAACCACAAGCTCGGCGGCGGCGCCGACGACGGCAGCGCCCGCTCCGACACGGCGATGATCGTCCATGTCTACGAGGGCCACCGGACGGCCAGTGTGGTCTCCGTGCCCCGTGACACCCTGGTCGACCGCCCCGAGTGCACCGACACCGACGGCGGCAGCCACCCGGCCGCGACCGGCGTGATGTTCAACTCCGCCTACTCCACCGGCGGCGCCGCCTGCGCGGTCAAGACCGTCGAGTCCGTCACCGGTATCCGCATGGACCACTACCTGGAGGTCGACTTCAGCGGCTTCCAGAAGCTCATCGACGGGCTGGGCGGGGTCACGGTCACCACCACCAAGGACATCAACGACCCGCAGAGCCATCTCGACCTGACGGCCGGCACCCACAAGCTGACCGGCGAGCAGGCCCTCGGTCTGGTCCGCACCCGGCACGGCGTCGGCGACGGCTCCGACCTCGGCCGCATTCAGCTCCAGCAGGCATTCGTCAAGGCCCTGGCCGACCAGGTCGATCAGGTCGGTGTCCTCACCGACCCGACGAAGCTGTACGACCTCGCGGACACCGCCACCAAGACCGTCACCACCGACTCCGACCTCGGCTCGGTCAAGTCGCTCGTGGGCTTCGCGAACGGCCTCAAGGGCATCGGCGCCGCGCACATGACCATGGTCACGATGCCGGTCCGGTACGACCCCGCGAACCCGAACCGTGTCCTCCTCGACAAGACCAGGGCCCAGCTGGTCTGGACCGCCCTGAAGAACGACCGCCCGATCCCGAAGACGGCCACCAGCGGCACGGCAACCGGCAAGGCCAAGAACGTAATCAGCACCCCGTAAGCCACCCCCTCCGGTCTTCACGAAGGGCCACGATCATCGCCCCGCAAGGGGCGCGGGGAACGGCGCGCCCAGCCACAACGAACCGCCACCCGCCCACGGCGATAACGCGGCACCCCAATAGGCGCCCCGCGGAATAGATGACCCGTCCCCCCGGTTTTGGGGGATGGCGCCAGTCCTGGCAGACTGGTAAGTCGGCTCCGGTTCACGCTCCCGCACCCCGCGGCAGCGACCCGGCGCCCTCCCGAAACCTAGGAGACACCTTGAAGCGCGACATCCACCCCGGGTACGTCGAGACCCAGGTCAGCTGCACCTGCGGCGCGTCGTTCACCACCCGCAGCACCATCGAGTCCGGCACCATCCGGGCCGAGGTCTGCTCCGAGTGCCACCCGTTCTACACGGGCAAGCAGAAGATCCTCGACACCGGTGGCCGTGTGGCCCGCTTCGAGGCCCGCTTCGGCAAGGCTGCCGCCGGCTCCAAGAAGTAGCGAGCCCCCATGCGCCGGTCCACGGCCGTGCCCCTCACCGGGGCACGCCCGGGACCGGCGTTTTTGGTCGCCCGCCTTCCCCTTTTCCGAGCAGTACAGGAGCCCCAAGATGTTCGAGGCCGTCGAGGAACTCGTCGGTGAGCACGCCGACCTGGAGACCAAGCTCGCCGACCCGTCGGTCCACGCCGACCAGGCCAACGCGCGCAGGCTCAACAAGCGCTACGCCGAGCTGACTCCGATCGTCGCCGCCTACCGCTCCTGGAAGCAGTCCGGCGACGACATCGGCACGGCCCGTGAACTGGCCGCCGACGACCCGGAGTTCGCCGCCGAGGTCAAGGAACTGGAGAAGCAGCGCGAGGAACTCACCGAGAAGCTGCGCCTGCTGCTCATCCCGCGCGACCCCAGCGACGACAAGGACGTCATCCTGGAGATCAAGGCGGGCGCGGGCGGCGACGAGTCGGCCCTGTTCGCCGGCGACCTGCTGCGCATGTATCTGCGCTACGCCGAGCGCGCCGGCTGGAAGACCGAGATCATCGACTCCACCGACTCCGAGCTGGGCGGCTACAAGGACGTCCAGGTCGCGGTGAAGTCCCGCGGACAGACCGAGCCGGGCCAGGGCGTGTGGGCGCGGCTGAAGTACGAGGGCGGTGTGCACCGGGTGCAGCGCGTGCCCGCCACCGAGTCCCAGGGCCGGATCCACACCTCGGCGGCCGGTGTCCTCGTCACCCCCGAGGCCGAGGAGGTGGACGTGGAGATCAACCCCAACGACCTCCGTATCGACGTCTACCGGTCCTCCGGCCCCGGCGGCCAGTCCGTCAACACCACCGACTCCGCCGTACGCATCACGCACATCCCGACCGGAGTCGTCGCCTCCTGCCAGAACGAGAAGAGCCAGTTGCAGAACAAGGAGCAGGCTCTGCGTATCCTGCGCTCCAGGCTGCTCGCCATGGCACAGGAGGAGGCGGAGCGGGAAGCCGCCGACGCCCGGCGCAGCCAGGTCCGCACCGTCGACCGCTCCGAGAAGATCCGCACGTACAACTTCCCGGAGAACCGCATCTCGGACCACCGTGTCGGGTTCAAGGCGTACAACTTGGACCAGGTCCTGGACGGCGACCTGGACGCGATGATCCAGGCGTGTGTCGACGCGGACTCGGCGGCGAAACTGGCCGCCGCCTGAAGGCACCCAGGACAACTGGGCGACGTACCGAACACCGGAGGACGAGCGTGCAGCAACATTTTGGGGGGCGACCCCCGACCTCCCGCAGCGTGCTGCTCGCGGAGGTGGCCCAGGCCGCCCAGCGGCTGGCGGACGCCGGCGTGCCCTCGCCGCGCAACGATGCGGAGGAACTCGCCGCGTTCGTGCACGGCGTGAAGCGGGGGGAGCTGCACTCCGTGCGGGACTCCGACTTCGACGCCCGCTACTGGGAGGTCGTCGCCCGCCGTGAGCAGCGCGAGCCGCTCCAGCACATCACCGGGCGCGCCTACTTCCGGTATCTGGAGCTACAGGTCGGGCCGGGTGTCTTCGTGCCCAGGCCGGAGACCGAGTCGGTGGTCGGTTGGGCCATAGACGCCGTGCGCGCCATGGACGTGGTCGAGCCGCTCATCGTCGACCTGTGCACCGGCTCCGGCGCCATCGCGCTCGCCCTCGCCCAGGAGGTGCCGCGCTCGCGCGTGCACGCGGTCGAGCTGTCCGAGGAAGCCCTCCGGTGGACCCGCAAGAACATGGCGGGCTCCCGGGTCGACCTGCGCCAGGGCAACGCCCTGGACGCCTTCCTGGACCTCGACGGCCAGGTCGACCTCGTCATCTCCAACCCGCCGTACATCCCGCTCACCGAGTGGGAGTACGTCGCCCCCGAAGCGCGCGACTACGACCCGGAGCTGGCCCTGTTCTCCGGCGAGGACGGCCTCGACCTGATCCGTGGTCTGGAGCGCACCGCGCACCGGCTGCTGCGGCCCGGCGGCGTCGTCGTCATCGAGCATGCCGACACCCAGGGCGGCCAGGTGCCGTGGATCTTCACCGAGGAGCTGGGCTGGGCCGACGCGGCCGACCACCCCGACCTCAACAACCGCCCCCGGTTCGCGACCGCCCGCAGGGCCCTGCCATGACGCCGGCGCGCGCGGTGGCCGCAGCGAGCCGGCCGGCCGAGGGCACCCCGGAGGCGAACCGAGCGACAACAGAAGGAGACCGCTAGACATGGCACGGCGATACGACACCAATGACGCCACCGACCGCACGACGGGGCTGCGCGAGGCCGCGTCCGCGGTCCGCCGGGGCGAACTGGTGGTGCTGCCGACCGACACCGTCTACGGCATCGGCGCCGACGCGTTCTCCGCGGAGGCCGTGGCCGACCTGCTGGAGGCCAAGGGCCGGGGCCGCGCCATGCCCACGCCCGTCCTCATCGGTTCCCCGAACACCCTGCACGGCCTCGTCACGGACTTCTCCGAGAAGGCGTGGGAGCTGGTCGACGCGTTCTGGCCGGGCGCCCTTACGCTGGTCGCCAGGCACCAGCCGTCGTTGCAGTGGGACCTCGGTGACACCCGCGGCACGGTCGCCGTACGCATGCCGCTGCACCCGGTCGCCATCGAGCTGCTGACCGAGGTCGGCCCGATGGCCGTGTCGTCGGCCAACCTCACCGGCCACCCGGCGCCGGAGGACTGCGACGCCGCCCAGGAGATGCTCGGCGACTCCGTCTCCGTCTACCTCGACGGCGGTCCGACCCCCGGCATCGTGCCGTCGTCCATCGTCGACGTCACGGGTGAGGTGCCGGTGCTGCTGCGCGAGGGCTCGCTCACCCCGGACGAGCTGCGAAAGGTCGTACCCGACCTTGAGGTGGCGAATTGACGGCCCCTAAGAGCTGCGTTCGGAGCTCTCACTCCCCCAAGGTCTCGGCTGCGCTCGACCAGGGGGGACCCCCATGCGTGGCATAGGAAACGGGGACAGCAGCGCGGAGGAGACGACGACCTTCGGATTCCCGCGCGACACCTTCCGCATCCTCCACGTCAGCACCGGCAATGTGTGCCGCTCGCCCATCACCGAGCGGCTGACCCGCCATTTCGTGACGGAGCGGCTCGGCATCCTGGGCGGCGGGCTGATCGTGGAGAGCGCGGGCACCTGGGGCCACGAGGGCGCGCCGATGGAGGCCAACGCGGAGGCCGTGCTGGCCGAGTTCGGCGCGGACGCCTCCGGCTTCACCGGCCGGGAACTCCTCGACGACCACGTGATCACGGCCGATCTGGTGCTGACCGCCACCCGCGACCACCGGGCCCAGGTCATCTCCATGGGCCATTCGGCGGGGCTGCGGACCTTCACGCTGAAGGAGTTCACCCGGCTGGTCCGCGCCATAGACCCGACGACGCTGCCACCGCTGGAGGACGGCCTGGTCGCGCGGGCCCGCGCACTGGTCCGGGCGGCCGCCGCGCTGCGCGGCTGGCTGCTGGCGCCCACGGCCGAGGCCGACGAGGTCTACGACCCCTACGGCGCGCCCCTGCCCTTCTTCCGGTCCATCGGCGACGAGATACACGAGGCCCTGGACCCGGTCGTCACGGCCCTCACGGGTGTCCCCGCACGGATGTAGCCGACCGAGCACCCCCTCCGCCCCCGGCCTAGAGTGGACGTACGTCTCCGTCGACCGCCCGGGAGCCCGTCATGTCGGTCACCCACACCCTCGTAGCGGACGATGTGCTGCGCGGGCAGGATCCCGAGGTGGCCGAGATCCTGCTGGGCGAACTGGCCCGGCAGTCGACCACCCTGCAGCTGAGCGCGGCCGAGAACTTCGCGTCCCCGGCGGTGCTTGCGGCGCTGGGCTCGCCGCTCGCCAACAAGTACGCCGAGGGCTATCCGGGCGCCCGCTACCACGGCGGCTGCGAGCTGGTGGACGTCGCCGAGCGGCTCGCGGTCGACCGGGCCAGGGCGCTGTTCGGCGCCGCGCACGCCAACGTCCAGCCGCACTCCGGCTCCTCCGCCGTGCTCGCCGCGTACGCCGCTCTGCTGCGGCCCGGCGACACCGTCCTCGCCCTCGGCCTGTCCTACGGCGGTCACCTCACTCATGGCTCGCCGGCCAACTTCTCCGGCCGCTGGTTCGACTTCGTCGGATACGGGGTGGACGCGGAGACCGGGCTCATCGACCGGGACCAGGTCCGGGCGCTGGCCCGCTCGCACCGGCCCAAGGCGATCGTGTGCGGGTCGATCGCCTACCCCCGGCACCTGGACTACGCCTTCTTCCGGGAGGTGGCCGACGAGGTCGGCGCGTATCTCATCGCGGACGCCGCCCATCCGATCGGGCTCGTCGCCGGGGGAGTGGCGCCCAGCCCGGTGCCGTACGCCGACGTGGTGTGCGCCACCACGCACAAGGTGCTGCGCGGGCCGCGCGGCGGGATGATCCTGTGCGGGGCCGAACTGGCCGAACGCGTCGACCGGGCCGTGTTCCCGTTCACCCAGGCCGGGGCCCAGATGAACGCCGTCGCCGCGAAGGCGGTGGCCTTCGGCGAGGCGGCGACCGGGGCGTTCGCCGCCTACGTCCGTCAGGTGGTCGCGGGCGCGCGGGTGCTGGCGGCGCGGCTGGCCGCCGAGGGGCTGGCGGTGACCACCGGCGGCACGGACACCCATCTGATCACCGCCGATCCGGCGCCGCTCGGCGTCGACGGGAAGACCGCGCGGGGCCGGCTCGCCGCCGCGGGGCTGGTCCTGGACTGCTGCGCGCTGCCGCACGGGGAGGCCCGCGGGCTGCGCCTGGGCACCGCGGCGGTGACCACCCAGGGCATGGGGGAAGCGGAGCTGGACCGGATCGGGGCGCTGCTGGCGGGGGTGCTGCGGGGCGAGATCGACACCGCCGGGGCCCGTGCCGAGGTGCGTGGGCTGGCCGGTAGATTTCCGCCGTATCCCGGCTGAGCGCGGGTAGGCGCAAGGTCGTGCACCCGTCGCACAGCCAAGCGTGCAACCATCGTCGCTACCCGGATGTCCCCATACATATGCGTCCCTCGCTAGGGTGTGGGGCTGTGATGGCCAGCGAGACCTGTGGGGAAGCCTGTGCGTGAATACCTGCTGACGCTCTGCATCACGGCCGCGGTGACCTACCTGCTCACAGGGCCGGTACGGAAGTTCGCGATCGTGGCCGGGGCGGTGCCGGAGATCCGGGCGCGTGACGTGCACCGGGAACCCACTCCGCGCCTCGGCGGGATCGCCATGTTCTTCGGCCTGTGCGCGGGCCTGCTGGCGGCCGACCATCTGACCAACCTCAACGAGGTCTTCACCAAGTCCAACGAGCCGCGCGCGCTGCTGTCCGGAGCCGCGCTGATCTGGCTGATCGGTGTCCTGGACGACAAGTTCGAGATCGACGCCCTGATCAAGCTGGGCGGGCAGATGATCGCGGCGGGCGTGATGGTGATGCAGGGTCTGACGATTCTGTGGCTGCCCGTCCCCGGCGTCGGCAACGTGGCGCTGACCCCGTGGCAGGGCACACTGCTGACGGTGGCGCTGGTGGTCATCACGATCAACGCGGTGAACTTCGTGGACGGCCTGGACGGCCTCGCCTCCGGCATGGTGTGCGTGGCCGCCGCTGCGTTCTTCCTGTACGGCTACCGGATCTGGTACTCGTACGGCATCGAGGCCGCCGCCCCGGCCACGCTGTTCGCGGCGATCCTGATGGGCATGTGCCTGGGCTTCCTGCCGCACAACATGCACCCCGCGCGGATCTTCATGGGCGACTCCGGCTCGATGCTGATCGGCCTGGTGCTGGCCGCCGGCGCGATCTCGATCACCGGCCAGCTCGACCCGGACGCGCTGAACCTGTACGCCGGTTCGGAGAAGGCGGCGGTGCACCAGTTGGTGCCCGTCTACATCCCGCTGCTGCTGCCGCTGACGATCATCGCGGTGCCGGCCGCCGACCTGGTGCTGGCGATCGTGCGCCGTACCTGGCGCGGTCAGTCGCCGTTCGCCGCCGACCGCGGGCATCTGCACCACCGGCTCCTGGAGATCGGCCACTCGCACAGCCGGGCCGTGCTGATCATGTACTTCTGGTCGGCGCTGATCGCCTTCGGAGCGCTGGCCTACTCCGTGAACTCGGCGTCCATGTGGATCGTGCTCAGTGTGGTCTTCCTCAGCGCGATCGGCCTGGTGCTGCTTCTGCTGCCGCGGTTCACACCGCGCGCCCCGCGCTGGGCCGAGCAGTTCGTGCCGCCGCGCTACCGGCGCCGGCGGGTGGCGGCGGCCGTGGCAACCTGCCCTGCCACGGCGCCGGTTGAGGACGAAGAGCGCACTCCGGTCACCGCCGGGGCCGCCGGGGGCAATGGGGCGAGCGCCATCGGGCCCCGTTCGCGCCTCCTGGAAGGGCGCAACGCGGGCACGTCACGCTGACGCTCAAGGTAAGAATCTGACTAGAGCATTGCCAAGTCGTGGGGGAGCGAAAGCCCCTAATACCAGACAAATGGGCCGGGTTCTTGCACAGACGCGCACTCTCACTCTCATGTGTGACGGCAAGCACACCCACCAGGTAAAGACCTCATCAAATAGTTTGTGATACGGTTCACGAGAACCCCGGACACAGCCGAAGGACCGTGGTGCGACGGTCCATTGGCGAGAGGTCTGCCTTACTCGGCCCGGGGCTACGCTCGTCCATGACGACACCCCACGCCCCCTGCGAAAGCGGAGTTGCCGCCATGCCGTCCAATGACGTCCGGACCCTCGCCCAGGCTGCCGTGCCCACGGCTGCCGTCGGCGTGATCGCCGCTGTAGTCAGCGCGGTGGTCGCGGGCGGCAAGGGTGCCATCGGGGCGGTCGTCGCGACGCTGATCGTGGTCCTGTTCATGGGACTCGGCCTCTACGCACTGCAGCGGACCGCCGCATCGCTCCCGCACCTGTTCCAGGCCATGGGCCTGATGCTCTACACGGCGCAGATCCTGCTGCTGTTCGTGTTCGTCGCGGCGTTCAAGAACACCACGCTGTTCAACCCCCGGGCCTTCGCGCTCACGCTCGTCCTCGCCACCCTCGCCTGGATCGCGGCCCAGACGCGTGCGCACATGAAGTCCAAGATCCTCTACGTCGAACCCGATTCGACCGCTTCCGCGCGCAGCGAGAGGCCCGAGAAGACCGGGCACTCGTCGTGAGAGGTAGGGCCGGGATAAAGGCGCATAAGAGATGCTGCTATCGTCCGGTGCCAACTGCGGCATCGCGGGCGCGGGCATCTGAGCTGACGCCTGCTCAATCGCAAGGCGAGATGTCCCCCAGCCGCCCCCACATCCGTAACACCAGTCCGGTGCCGAACCGCGGCCCTGCGCCGCGCCGACACAACGAGGTTGCCGTACCCATGCGCCACGCAGAAGGAGCCCGCGGTGAGTGCTGACCCGACGCAGGTGCTCGCCTTCGAGACCGACTGCCACATCTTCGATGGCTGTGGCTTCCCCGCTCCGGGCCTGCACTCGTTCCTGTTCGAACCCCTCTGGGGCAATGCGGACAGCAACCTGTACTTCAACAAGCCGATGCTGCTGGCCCTGCTCGGCTCGGTCATCATCGTCGGATTCTTCTGGACCGCCTTCCGCAGTCCTAAGGTCGTGCCCGGCAAGCTCCAGATGGTGGCCGAGACCGGCTACGACTTCATCCGGCGTGGCGTCGTGTACGAGACGATCGGCAAGAAGGAGGGCGAGAAGTACGTTCCGCTGATCGTCTCGCTGTTCTTCTTCATCTGGATGATGAACCTCTGGTCGATCATCCCGGTCGCCCAGTTCCCGGTGACGTCGATCATCGCCTACCCGATGGTCCTGGCCCTGATCGTCTACGTCCTGTGGGTCTCGCTGACCTTCAAGCGACACGGCTTCGTCGGTTTCTTCAAGAACGTCACCGGCTACGACAAGTCGCTCGGCCCGGTGCTGCCGCTCGCCATGACCATCGAGTTCTTCTCGAACCTCCTGGTCCGGCCCTTCACGCACGCGGTGCGACTCTTCGCGAACATGTTCGCCGGTCACACCCTGCTGCTCCTCTTCACGGTCGCCAGCTGGTACCTGCTCAACGGCATCGGCGTCGCCTACGCGGGCGTCAGCTTCATCATGACCATCGTGATGACGGCCTTCGAGCTCTTCATCCAGGCACTGCAGGCGTACGTCTTCGTCCTGCTGACGTGCACCTACATCCAGGGCGCGCTCGCCGAGCACCACTGAGCACCCCGCACCCCGACCCCCCAGTCGTCCGGTGGCCAACCCCCACCGGTCCGTAAAGAAGAAGGAAGAACTGGCATGTCCCAGACCCTTGCCGCTGTCTCCGGCTCGCTCGGTTCCATCGGTTACGGCCTTGCCGCGATCGGCCCCGGCGTCGGCGTCGGCATCATCTTCGGTAACGGCACCCAGGCCCTGGCCCGTCAGCCCGAGGCGGCCGGCCTGATCCGCGCCAACCAGATCCTCGGCTTCGCCTTCTGTGAGGCGCTCGCGCTGATCGGTCTGGTCATGCCGTTCGTCTACGGCCAGTGATCTGACGATCCACGACCAGCCGACTAGACGAAAGGCACTGACATGAGCCAGCTGCTCATTCTGGCGGCCGGGGAGAAGGAAAACCCCCTAGTCCCGCCGATTCCCGAGCTTGTCATCGGCCTGATCGCCTTCGTCATCGTCTTCGGCTTCCTCGCCTGGAAGCTTCTTCCGAACATCAACAAGGTTCTGGAGCAGCGCCGCGAGGCCATCGAGGGCGGTATCGAGAAGGCCGAGGCCGCGCAGACCGAGGCCCAGAGCGTCCTTGAGCAGTACAAGGCCCAGCTCGCCGAGGCCCGGCACGAGGCCGCGCGGCTGCGCCAGGAGGCGCAGGAGCAGGGTGCCGCGCTCATCGCCGAGATGCGCGCCGAGGGCCAGCGGCAGCGTGAGGAGATCGTCGCCGCCGGTCACACCCAGATCGAGGCCGACCGCAAGTCCGCCTCGACCGCGCTGCGCCAGGACGTCGGCAAGCTCGCCACCGAACTGGCCGGCAAGCTCGTCGGTGAGTCCCTCGAGGACCACGCCCGGCAGAGCCGCGTGATCGACCGCTTCCTCGACGAGCTCGACGAGAAGGCCGAGGCCGCGCGATGAACGGAGCGAGCCGCGAGGCACTGGCAGCCGCACGTGAGCGTCTCGACGCGCTGACGGACGCCACGTCCGTGGACGCGGCGCGGCTCGCCGACGAGCTGGCGGCCGTCACCGCGCTGCTCGACCGCGAGGTGTCGCTGCGTCGGGTCCTCACCGACCCGGCGCAGCCCGGCGAGGCCAAGGCGGAGCTGGTCCGGCGCCTGGTCGGCGGCCAGGTCAGCGGCCCGGCCGCGGACCTGGTGTCCGGTCTGGTCCGCTCCCGCTGGTCGCAGCCGCGCGACCTGGTGGACGCGCTGGAGGAGCTGGCCGACGTGGCCGACCTCACGGCCGCCCAGCAGGTGGGCAGGCTCGACAGCGTGGAGGACGAGCTGTTCCGGTTCGGGCGGATCGTCTCCTCCAGCACCGAGCTGCGTGCCGCGCTCACCGACCGTAGCGCCGGTACCGCGGCCAAGACCGAGCTGCTGCACCGGCTGCTCGGGGGCCGGGCCGCCGTGACCACCGAGCGGCTGGTGACGCGCCTTGTGACCGCGCCGCGGGGACGTAGCCTGGAAGCGGGAATCGACACCCTGTCCAAGCTGGCCGCCGAGCGCCGGGACCGCATGGTCGCCGTCGTCACCTCGGCGGTACCGCTGAGCGACACACAGAAGCGGCGCCTGGGCGCCTCCCTGGCGAAGCTCTACGGCCGCACGATGCACCTCAACCTCGATGTGGACCCGGCGGTCGTCGGCGGAATCCGGGTGCAGGTCGGCGACGAGGTCATCAACGGCTCGATCGCGGACCGGCTGGAGGACGCCTCCCGCCGCATGGCCGGCTAGCAGCAACTCAAGAAGCAGTACGTACTGATGGCGGCCCTGGTTGGGCCGTACAGAGGATTCACCTCCAGACGGGGGGAGTCCCCATCCCCCCAAAGTGAAACTTCGGGCCCAACAAGGAGAGCAGGGAACCCAGATGGCGGAGCTCACGATCCGGCCGGAGGAGATCCGGGACGCGCTGGAGAACTTCGTCCAGTCGTACAAGCCGGACGCGGCCTCGCGCGAGGAGGTCGGTACGGTCACCCTTGCCGGCGACGGTATCGCGAAGGTCGAGGGCCTGCCCTCGGCCATGGCCAACGAACTGCTGAAGTTCGAGGATGGCAACCTCGGCCTCGCGCTGAACCTGGAAGAGCGCGAGATCGGTGCCATCGTCCTCGGTGAGTTCAGCGGCATCGAGGAGGGTCAGCCGGTGCAGCGCACCGGTGAGGTGCTCTCCGTGGCAGTCGGCGAGGGCTACCTCGGCCGTGTCGTCGACCCGCTCGGCAACCCGATCGACGGTCTCGGCGAGATCGAGACGTCCGGCCGCCGCGCCCTTGAGCTGCAGGCCCCCACGGTCATGCAGCGCAAGTCGGTGCACGAGCCGATGGAGACGGGCTACAAGGCCGTCGACGCGATGACCCCCGTCGGCCGTGGTCAGCGTCAGCTGATCATCGGTGACCGCCAGACCGGCAAGACCGCCTTGGCCGTCGACACCATCATCAACCAGCGCGACAACTGGCGCTCGGGCGACCCGAAGAAGCAGGTCCGCTGCATCTACGTCGCCATCGGCCAGAAGGGCTCGACCATCGCGTCGGTCCGCCGCGCGCTGGAGGAGAACGGCGCACTGGAGTACACGACCATCGTCGCCGCCCCGGCGTCCGACCCGGCCGGCTTCAAGTACCTGGCGCCCTACACCGGTTCGGCCATCGGCCAGCAGTGGATGTACGAGGGCAAGCACGTCCTCATCATCTTCGACGACCTCTCGAAGCAGGCCGACGCCTACCGCGCCGTGTCCCTGCTGCTGCGCCGCCCGCCGGGCCGTGAGGCATACCCGGGTGACGTCTTCTACCTGCACTCCCGCCTGCTGGAGCGCTGCGCCAAGCTCTCCGACGACATGGGCGCCGGCTCGATGACCGGTCTGCCGATCGTCGAGACCAAGGCCAACGACGTGTCGGCGTTCATCCCGACCAACGTCATCTCCATCACCGACGGCCAGTGCTTCCTGGAGTCGGACCTGTTCAACGCCGGTCAGCGCCCCGCGCTGAACGTCGGTATCTCCGTCTCCCGAGTCGGTGGTTCCGCGCAGCACAAGGCGATGAAGCAGGTTTCGGGTCGTCTCCGCGTCGACCTCGCCCAGTTCCGTGAGCTGGAGGCGTTCGCCGCGTTCGGTTCCGACCTGGACGCCGCCTCCAAGGCCCAGCTGGAGCGCGGTCAGCGCATGGTCGAGCTGCTCAAGCAGGACCAGTACCAGCCGATGGCCACCGAGGACCAGGTCGTCTCCGTCTGGGCCGGCACCACCGGCCGGATGGACGAGGTGCCGGTCGCCGACATCCGCCGCTTCGAGAAGGAGCTGCTGGAGTACCTGCACCGCAAGGAGCAGGGCCTCATGACCTCCATCAAGGAGGGCGGCAAGATGTCCGACGACACGCTGACGGCCGTGGCCGACGCGATCGCGGACTTCAAGAAGCAGTTCGAGACCTCCGACGGCAAGCTGCTCGGCGAGGACACTCCGGCCGCTGCCGCCAAGTGACGTAAGGAAGGGACCTGACTCATGGGAGCCCAGCTCCGGGTCTACAAGCGTCGCATCCGATCCGTCACCGCGACCAAGAAGATCACCAAGGCGATGGAGATGATCGCCGCCTCGCGCGTCGTCAAGGCGCAGCGCAAGGTGGTGGCCTCCACGCCGTACGCGCAGGAACTGACCCGCGCGGTCACGGCGGTCGGCACCGGTTCGAACACCAGGCACCCGCTCACCACGGAGGCCGAGCACCCGACCCGTGCCGCGGTCCTGCTCCTGACGAGCGACCGCGGGCTGGCCGGCGCCTTCAACTCCAACGCCATCAAGGCGGCGGAGCAGCTGACCGAGCGGCTGGAGCGCGAGGGCAAGCAGGTCGACACGTATGTCGTCGGCCGTCGCGGACTGGCCCACTACAACTTCCGTGAGCGCAAGGTCACGGAGTCGTGGACCGGCTTCACCGACGAGCCCGCGTACGCGGACGCCAAGAAGGTCGCGGCGCCCCTGATCGAGGCCATCGAGCAGGACACGGCGGACGGCGGCGTGGACGAACTCCACCTCGTCTACACCGAGTTCGTGTCGATGATGACGCAGACGGCGCTGGACGCCCGACTGCTGCCGCTGCGCCTCGACGAGGTGGCGGAGGAACGGCCCAAGGGCGAGATCCTTCCGCTGTACGACTTCGAGCCCTCGGCGGAGGACGTCCTCGACGCCCTGCTGCCGCGCTATGTGGAGAGCCGTATCTACAACGCGCTGCTCCAGTCGGCCGCTTCGAAGCACGCCGCCACGCGGCGCGCGATGAAGTCGGCCACCGACAACGCGGGCGAGCTGATCAACACGCTCTCCCGGCTTGCCAACGCGGCCCGCCAGGCCGAAATCACCCAGGAAATCAGCGAGATCGTCGGTGGCGCGAGCGCCCTGGCCGACGCGACCGCGGGGAGTGACCGCTAATGACCACCACTGTTGAGACCGCGACGGCTACGGGCCGCGTCGCCCGGGTCATCGGCCCGGTCGTCGACGTGGAGTTCCCCGTCGACGCGATGCCGGACATCTACAACGCCCTGCACGTGGACGTCGCCGACCCGGCGAACGAGGGCGAGAAGAAGACGCTGACCCTGGAGGTCGCCCAGCACCTGGGTGACGGCCTGGTCCGCACCATCTCCATGCAGCCCACCGACGGTCTGGTCCGCCAGGCCCCGGTGTCGGACACCGGCTCCGCCATCTCCGTCCCGGTCGGCGACTTCACCAAGGGCAAGGTGTTCAACACCCTCGGTGAGGTGCTGAACGTCGACGAGACCTACGACGGCGAGCGCTGGCCGATCCACCGCAAGGCCCCGAACTTCGACGAGCTCGAGTCCAAGACCGAGATGTTCGAGACGGGCGTCAAGGTCATCGACCTGCTCACCCCGTACGTCAAGGGCGGCAAGATCGGCCTGTTCGGCGGCGCCGGCGTCGGCAAGACGGTGCTCATCCAGGAGATGATCTACCGGGTCGCCAACAACCACGACGGTGTCTCCGTGTTCGCCGGTGTCGGCGAGCGCACCCGTGAGGGCAACGACCTCATCGAGGAGATGTCCGACTCGGGCGTCATCGACAAGACCGCCCTGGTCTTCGGTCAGATGGACGAGCCCCCGGGCACCCGTCTGCGCGTCGCGCTGGCCGGCCTCACCATGGCCGAGTACTTCCGTGACGTCCAGAAGCAGGACGTGCTGTTCTTCATCGACAACATCTTCCGCTTCACGCAGGCCGGTTCCGAGGTCTCCACCCTGCTCGGCCGGATGCCGTCAGCGGTGGGTTACCAGCCGAACCTGGCCGATGAGATGGGTCTCCTCCAGGAGCGCATCACCTCGACCCGCGGTCACTCGATCACCTCGATGCAGGCGATCTACGTCCCCGCCGACGACCTGACCGACCCGGCCCCGGCCACCACCTTCGCCCACCTCGACGCGACGACGGTGCTCTCCCGTCCGATCTCCGAGAAGGGCATCTACCCGGCCGTGGACCCGCTGGACTCCACGTCCCGGATCCTGGACCCGCGCTACATCTCGGCAGACCACTACGGCGCCGCGATGCGGGTGAAGACGATCCTGCAGAAGTACAAGGACCTCCAGGACATCATCGCGATCCTCGGTATCGACGAGCTCGGCGAGGAGGACAAGCTGGTCGTCCACCGGGCCCGCCGGGTGGAGCGCTTCCTGTCCCAGAACACCCACGTCGCCAAGCAGTTCACCGGCGTGGACGGCTCGGACGTGCCGCTCGACGAGTCGATCGCCGCGTTCAACGCGATCTGCGACGGTGAGTACGACCACTTCCCCGAGCAGGCGTTCTTCATGTGCGGTGGCCTGGAGGACCTCAAGGCCAACGCCAAGGAGCTGGGCGTCTCCTGAGCCCCGTGCTCGTCCGAGAGGGGCGCGGACCCATCCCTTCCGGGGGGTGTCCAGCCCCTCTCTCCACGCCCATGAGCGCCCATTAGAATTGACCCCACACCCGGCATCTGAGCCGGGTGGTGACCCGAGGAGCCACCCTTGGCTGCTGAGCTGCACGTCGAGCTGGTCGCCGCCGACCGTCAGGTCTGGTCCGGCGAGGCCACCCTGGTCGTCGCGCGCACCACCTCCGGCGACATCGGCGTCATGCCCGGTCACCAGCCGCTGCTCGGTGTGCTGGAGTCGGGCCCGGTGACCATCCGTACGAGTGACGGTGGAACGGTCGTCGCCGCGGTGCACGGCGGTTTCATCTCGTTCGCGGACGACAAGCTGTCGCTGCTGGCCGAGATCGCCGAACTGTCGGACGAGATCGACGTCCAGCGTGTGGAGCGGGAGCTGGAGCGCGCGAAGGCGGAGGGCGATGCCGCAGCCGAGCGGCGCGCCGACGTCCGTCTGCGTGCGGCGACGACGCGCTGACCGGCGACGCCTCCCAGTCCTCTAGGCTCTGGGGGAGCGTCGTGCGATGACGACACTCAGCCGCGGCCGGTACCGGAGCAATCCGGTACCGGCCGCGGCTGAGGCAGATGTGGGTGTTTTTTCCGTTCCGTTACCTAGGAGACGAGGAGGTCGGTGCCGATGGTCCTCGCTCTGACTGTGTGCGGAGTCGTGGTAGCGCTCGTGGTGGTGGGGCTGTTCCTGTTCGGTCTGCGCCGCCGACTCATCCAGCGCTCCGGGGGGACGTTCGACTGCTCGCTGCGCTGGGACGTGGCGGAGAAACCCGACACCAGCGGCAAGGGATGGAGTTACGGCGTCGCCCGTTACAACGGCGACCGCATCGAGTGGTACCGCGTCTTCTCCTATGCCTACCGCCCGCGTCGCGTCCTGGAGCGTTCCGCGATCGAGGTGGCCGGCCGGCGCGTCCCGGAGGGCGAGGAGGAACTGGCCCTGCTCTCCGATGCCGTCATCCTGGCCTGTGCCCATCGCGGCACCCGTCTCGAACTCGCCATGAGCGAGGACGCGCTGACCGGTTTCCTCGCGTGGCTGGAGGCGGCCCCGCCAGGACAACGGGTGAATGTGGCGTAGCCGCATTCACCCGTCGGGTGGTGAACCGTGTGGTGAACCGTCCTACGACAGGCCGCTGTTGACAGCGCTCACCAGCTCACCGTTGCCGGTGTCGCCGCTGAACTCCCAGATGAACGCGCCGCCAAGACCTTGGGACTTGGCCCACGCCATCTTGGTGCCGATGGTCGCCGGGGTGTCGTACGACCACCAGTTGCCGCCGCACTTCGCGTACGCGGTGCCCGCGATGGTGCCGGTGGCCGGGCAGGACGTCTTGAGCACCTTGTAGTCCTCGATGCCCTGCTCGTAGGTGCCCGCCGCCGCTCCGCCGGCCGTGCCGCCCGGGGCGTCCTGGGTGACGCCGGTCCAGCCGCGGCCGTAGAAGCCGATGCCGATGAGCAGCTTCTTCGCGGGTACACCCTGCGCCTTGTACCTGGCGATCGCGTCGGCGGTGGTGAAGCCGGCGGTCGGGATGCCGCTGTACGAGGTCAGCGGGGAGTGCGGGGCCGTCGGGCCCTGCGCCGCCCAGGCGCCGAAGAAGTCGTACGTCATCACGTTGTACCAGTCGACGTACTGCGCGGCGCCGGCGTAGTCGGTGGCGTCGATCTTGCCGCCGGAAGAGCCGTCGGCCGTGGTGGCGGCGGTGACCAGGTAGTCGGCGCCGAACTCGGCCCGCATCGCCGACATGAGTTTCCCGAAGGCGTCCCGGCCGCTGCTGTCGCAGCTCAGACCGCAGGCGTTCGGGTACTCCCAGTCGATGTCGATGCCGTCGAAGACATCGGCCCAGCGCGGGTCCTCGACCAGGTCGTGGCAGGACTTCGCGAAGGCCGCCGGGTTCTTGGCCGCCTCGGTGAAGCCGCCGGACCAGGTCCAGCCGCCGAAGGACCACAGCACCTTGAGGTTCGGGTACTTGGCCTTCAGCTGGCGCAGCTGGTTGAAGTTGCCGCGCAGCGGCTGGTCCCAGGTGTCGGCGGCACCGCTGACCGACTGGTCGGCGGTGAACGCCTTCTCGTAGTCGGCGAAGGAGTCGCCGATCGCGCACTTGCCGCCGGTGACGTTGCCGAAGGCGTAGTTGATGTGCGTGATCCTGGCCGCGGAGCCGGACGTCACCAGGTTCTTGACGTTGTAGTTGCGGCCGTAGATGCCCCACTCGGTGAAGTAGCCGAGCCTGACCTTGTCGCCGGGCGGGTCAGTGGTGCCGCCGCCGGTGGTGTGCACGGCGACCGCGGCGCTGACCGGGCCGGTCTGGTCGGCGGTGTCGCGGGCCCGGACGGTGTACGAGTAGTCGGTGCCCGCGGTCAGGCCGGTGTCCGTGTACGGGCCGGTCGTCACGGTGGCGACCTTGGTGCCGTCGCGCAGGACGTCGTAGTTCTTGATGCCCTTGTCGTCGGTGGCCGCAGGCCAGGACAGCTTCACCGAGGTGTCGGTGACGGCGGAGGCCGTCGGGGTGCCCGGCGCGGACGGCGGGTTGTCGCCCGGCACCGTGCTGCCGTCACAACGTCCGCCGTTGAGCTTGCAGTTGGCGGGAGAGCCGGAGCCCGCGCCGTTGAAGCCGAAGGAGACCGAGGCGCCCGGGGCGAGGGTGCCGTTGTAGGACTTGTTTTTGGCGGTCCAGTGGGTGCCCGAGGACGTGACGTCCGCGTCCCAGGGGGAGGTGACGGACGTACCGGAGGGGAAGTCCCACTCGACCGTCCAGGAGTTGATCGTCGTGGTGCCGGTGTTCTTGACGGTCCACTTGCCCTCGAAGCCGGTTCCCCAGTCCGCTGCCTTGGTGTAGGTGGCCGTGGCGGACTCGGCGGCCTGGGCGGGACCGGCTAGGCCGACCAGGCCGGCGAGGGGGAGCAACAAGGTCGCGAACCCTGCCGCGGCTCGGTGTCTGAAGCGCATCGCGCGCCTCCTCTTCTGGTTTTGGCCACCGGGGCGCCAGAGCCGGTGACCGGGGGGCCGGGCGTGACTGAGCCTTCACGCCCGCAGTGCCGCGAGAATAGAAAGGTCTGGACCATGGGTCAATAGGTCTGGACCACTACCGATGGGTTCGGCTGGATCGACGGCTAGATCCCCAACTCCCGCGCCAGCACCGCGGCTTGCACCCGGCTGCGCAGCTCCAGCTTCGCCAGCAGACGGCTGACGTGGGTCTTCACGGTCCCCTCGGCCATGTCGAGCCGCTCCGCGATCGCCGCGTTGGACAGCCCCTCGCCCAGACACGACAGGACCTCCCGTTCCCGTCGCGTCAGCGCGTCCAGCAACGCCGGATCGGCCGTCGTCTCCCGCACCGGCCGGGCAGCGAACTCGGCGATCAGCCGCCGGGTGACCGCCGGGGCGACCATCCCCTCCCCGCGCGCCACCGTGCGCACCGCCGTCAGCAGGTCCTTCGCCTCGGTGTTCTTCAGCAGAAACCCGGCGGCCCCGGCCCGCAGCGCCCCGAACACATACGCGTCGAGGTCGAAGGTGGTCAGCACGAGCACATCGGCGAGCCGCTCCCCGACGACCTCGCGGGTCGCCGACACCCCGTCCTTGCGGGGCATCTGAACGTCCATCAGCACCACGTCCGGCCGCAGTTCCCGGGCCAGCTCCACCGCCCGCTCGCCGTCCGCGGCCTCACCCACCACCTCGATGTCGGGCGCGCTGCGCAGGATCAGCACGAGCCCGGCGCGGACGGCGGACTGGTCCTCGGCGACCAGGACACGGATCATTCGGGATCTCCTTCGGTCACGGGGAGGGTGGCGCGCACGGTCCACACCGTGCCGTCGGGGCCGGCCCGGAAGTCGCCGCCCAGCAGCGCGGCTCGTTCCCGCATCCCGATCAGGCCGGCGCCGGAGCCGGGCGCCCGCGGGCCGTCCGGGCTGCCGTACGGGCTGCTCACCCGCACGTCCAGGACACCGCCTTGCTGGACGAGGCGGACGGTGATCCGGCCAGGACCCGCGTGCTTGAGCGCGTTGGTCAGGGACTCCTGCACGATCCGGTAGGCGGCCAGCTCCACGGGGGCGGGGACCCGCCGGTGGTCGGTGTCGAGCGTGACGTCGAGGCCGCCCGCGCGGGCGCCGTCGACCAGGGTGGTCAGACCGTCAAGGGTGGGGGTGGCGAACGGTTCGCCGTCGGTGTCGTCCCGCAGTATCCCGATCAGCCGCCGCATCTCGGCCAGCCCCTCGACGCTGTTCTCACGGATCACCCCGAGCGCCTCCCTGGAGGTGCCGGGGTCGTCGATCGACAGCGCCGCGGTGGAGTGGATGGCGATGGCCGACAGATGGTTGGCCACCAGATCGTGCAACTCGCGTGCCACCCGGGCCCGTTCGGCGGCGACGGCCTGGGTGCGGTCCTTCTCGGCGAGCAGCGCGGTCTGCTCCGCCCGCAGCCGCGCCGCCCCGGCCGCGTCCCGGTGGTTGCGCACCACCCAGCCGGTGGTGGCCGGCGCGAAGGCGACGACGCCGACCCCGACCCCGATGAGCATCCCCTGCGGATCGCGCCAGAGCGCGGCGGGCGCCACCCCGCCGAGCACCGTGAGCAGCCCGGTGATCCACAGGATGCGGCGGGCGGCGGCGGGCGTGCCGTACAGGACGGCCGCGTACACGAGGTCCGTGTAGAGCACGATCGTGGCCAGGCTGCCCCGGGTCAGCAGGTCCGCGACCACCGCGACCGTCCCGATCAGCAGGCCCAGCCGCGGCCGGATACGGCGCAGCAGTGCGCAGCCCGCCATCACGGCCAGCGGCACCAGGGGCGCCCCGTACCCGGACCACACGATCAGGTCGTCCGAGGCCGTCCGCGGGACGATGCCGACCGCCCACAGCAGCAGCCCGCCGCACAGCCCGCCCAGGGCGATGTGCAGGTCGTCGCGGTGCGGGCGGGGCAGGGTCGGGGCCATGCCCTTATCCAACACGGCCCGTGGGCGGCCCGCCTGCTCCCGGGGAAGGGTCCGCCACTGCATCGTTCGATGTACCGCGAGTTCATCGCCGGCGATGACGAAACCGGCGGTCCGGCACGGGAGCCTGGAAGGGTGACCGAAGGGAGTGAACCGTGATCGTCTGGTTGATCATCGCCTGTGAGGTGGCGTTCTGGGTGCTGCTGGCGGGCGGACTGGCCTTCCGCTATCTGCTGCGGATGCCGCGCACCGGTCTGGCGCTGCTGCTGTGCGAGCCGCTGCTGGAGGTCGTGCTGTTCGCCGTCACGGCGATCGACCTCAAGAACGGCGCGGAACCGGACTGGCGGCACGGTCTCGCGGCCGTCTACATCGGCTTCACGGTGGGCCTCGGGCACGCCACGATCAAGTGGGCCGACGCCCGGGTCGCCCATCGCTTCGCCGGCGGGCCGCCGCCGGTGAAACCGCCGAAGTACGGCATGGCCCGCGCCGTTCACGAGTGGCGGACCGCGGGCCGCTGGACCCTCGCCTCCGTCGTCGCCATCGCGCTGTTGCAGGCCGCGGTCTGGTACGTCGGCGCCGACGGCGAGATCGAATCACTGCGGACATGGCAGCTGAGGATGGTGGGGCTGATCGGGATCAATGTGGTGATCGCCGCCAGCTACACCGTGTTCCCCAAGCGGGCACCCGCCGAGCACCGGGAATCGGCCAAGCTGCCCTGAGCACGCCCGCGCCCTTCCGTGGCGCCGCCGGACCGCACCGGACGCGCGGCGTCCCCCATCTCACAGGGCAATGCACCTCTTATGGCCAGTAGGCAGGTCCGGTGAAGTCCGCTGCGGCTCGACGGCGCCTGAAGGGGCGCGGGGAACTGCGCGACCAGCCACCATGGTGCCGCAGACGACCGACGGCACATCGCGGCATTCCCGGCGGAGCGTTCAGCGCTCCCCGCCAGGTACCCACAGCACGTCGCCGGACTCCTTGTTCGCCGTGCGGGCCAGGATGAACAGCAGGTCGGACAGCCGGTTGAGGTAGGTCGCGGTGAGCGGGTTCATGATGTCGCCGTGCGCCTGAAGGGCCGCCCAGGTCGAGCGCTCGGCGCGGCGGACCACCGTGCAGGCGTGGTGGAGCAGGGCGGCGCCCGGAGTGCCGCCCGGCAGGATGAAGGAGCGCAGCTTCGTCAGCCGCTCGTTGAAGCGGTCGCAGTCGGCCTCCAGCCGGTCGATGTAGAACTGCTCGATACGCAGCGCCGAAACCGTGTTCTTGGTTGCCGCAGGGTCCTCCGCCACCGGGGTCGACAGGTCCGCGCCCACGTCGAACAGGTCGTTCTGCACCCGGGTGAGGACCTCGACGACCTCCGCGTCGAGACCGCCCAGCGCGAGCGCCGTGCCCAGCACCGCGTTCGCCTCGTTGGCATCGGCGTACGCGGCGATCCGCAGGTCGGTCTTGGCGACCCGGCTCATGTCACCGAGGTTCGTGGTGCCCTGGTCGCCGGTTCTGGTGTAGATACGCGTCAGATTGACCATGTGGCCAATCTAGACGCTGCGTCCACGCGCGCCGAGGCCATGGTCGGCAGACCGCAGGCGTGGACCGACAGGCCGCAGGCGTGGACCGGGGAGCGGCGTGTGTGATCGGTGCCGGGACCCTTGACCGTGCGGAAGATCGCCAGTCGCCGACTGTGAGGAGGATCGCCAGTCGCGGGTCACACACCCCCGTACGAGCACTGCTAGTGTCCGCCGCAGGGGCAGACCACCTCAACAGCGCGTAAGGGGAGTCGGAGTGGCACGGAAGCTCGCCGTCATCGGGGCCGGCCTCATGGGGTCCGGCATCGCCCAGGTCTCCGCGCAGGCGGGCTGGGACGTGGTCCTGCGTGACGTCACCGACGAGGCGCTGCGCCGTGGCACCGACGCGATCAGGGCCTCGTACGACAAGTTCGTGGGCAAGGGGAAGATGGAGACGCACGACGCCGACGCCGCGCTCGCCCGCATCACCGCCACCACCGACCTGGACGCCGTGGCCGACGCCGACATCGTCATCGAGGCCGTCTTCGAGAAGCTGGAGGTCAAGCACGAGATCTTCCGCGCGCTCGACAAGCTGGTGCGCCCGGACGCCGTGCTCGCCTCCAACACCTCGGCCATCCCCATCACAAAGATCGCGGCGGTCACCGGGCGCCCGGAGCGGGTCGTCGGCGTGCACTTCTTCTCGCCGGTGCCGATGATGCAGCTGGTCGAACTCGTCCGCGGCTACAAGACCAGCGACGAAACCCTCGCCACCGTGCGGGAGTTCGCCGAGTCCGTGGGCAAGACCTGCATCGTCGTCAACCGGGACGTGGCCGGCTTTGTCACCACCCGGCTGATCTCGGCGCTCGTCGTCGAGGCAGCCAAGCTGTACGAGTCGGGTGTCGCCACCGCCGAGGACATCGACCTGGCCTGCAAGTTGGGCTTCGGTCACGCCATGGGCCCGCTCGCCACGGCGGACCTCACCGGGGTCGACATCCTGCTGCACGCCACCAGCAACATCTACACCGAGTCGCAGGACGAGAAGTTCGCGCCGCCGGAGCTGATGCGCCGGATGGTTGACGCCGGTGACATCGGACGCAAGAGCGGGCAGGGCTTCTACACCTACTGACCTCGGGCTGACGCCCGACCAGACAGCAGCGCCGAGACCGCACAGGCCCCAGGGGTGTCACTCCCAGGGGTGAATTCGGTATCGGATCCCTCACAGACGGCAACCTGGTTGTCGCTGAAGCAGTCAGACGGTGCACAGCACCGTCACGGAGTACGCCGCCGCACTCACGGGGAGCGCATTATGCACATCAGGGGCGACCACGCCGGGCTGGTCGTCGGGGGCCGCCTCGACGTCCGCAGCGCGGCGGACGCCCGTACGGTCCTGCACTCGGCCGTCGACGGCGGAGTCGGCGACCTGGTGCTCGACCTGTCCGAACTCGACTCCTGGGACGCCACCGGACTCGGTGTGATCATGGGGGCGCACCGGCGGGCCGGCCGCTGCGGCCGGCGCCTGGTGCTGCGCGACGTACCGCCCCAGATGCAGCGCCTGCTCGTCGCCACCCGGCTGCACCGGATCCTGGCCATCGAGGGGGGCATCGGGGTCGAGTCCCTGCCCCGGGTGTGACGCCGCGATCGAGTGTGACGCCTGGATCGGGTATGACGCCGCGATCGGATGTGAACCGGGCGATGGGGAGCCCCGGGTGATGGGGGAGACCGGGCGCGGACCGGGGAACCGCACGTCGGGCGCAATCCTCACGAGACCGTGATGTCTCGGGCCGACCGGTACCCCGGCCTGTCGTGGATACTGTGCGAAGGTTTAAGGTTCGGTCGCCCGCTGCCATGCGACCCTCAAGCGGGCCCGGACCAGAAGCGACAGCGCGGTGTGCAGCAGGCCGGGAGGGGCCGGACGCGGGCACACGACGCTTTTGGGGGGCTTGAGAACCCATGGACCCGATCAACCCGGGACCCGAGGACCACGGCCAGGACGGTGCGGGCACCGCCCGGTCGAGCGAGGTCGGGACCGGGGGAAGCCATCCGCCGCGCCCGCGCCAGCCCCGGGAATCCCTCACCTCGGACTTCGGCCAGAGCACACCCACACCCGCCCGCACGGCGCAGCTCGTCTCCGGCGACTTCCTGCTCACGATCAATCCCGTCGACGGCAGCGAGATAGTGCCCTGCCCGCCGGGGCAGCGGCCCGGCAGGCCCGTGAAGTTCACCGCGGCCCAGCGGGCCGAGACCGAGCGCGCCGCACGGCCACCCGTGCCGCCGGGACCGGCCGGGCCCACGCTGCCGCTGCTGGAACGCCAGGACGAGCGCGAGCGCCTGGTCCGGCTGCTCGCCCGCGGCCGCTCGGTGCGTCTCACCGGGCCCTCCGGGTCCGGCCGCACCGCCCTGCTCGACCTCGTCGCCGAGGACTGCGCGGACCTCGCCCCCGACGGCACGGTCCGGCTGAGCGGCTTCCACCGCACGGCGGGCGAGCTGCTGTACGACCTCTTCCACGCCGTGTACGACGCGCCCCGGCACCGGCCCGCGCGGGCGGAACTGCTCGGTCTGGTCGGGGAGATCGGCGCCATCGTCGTCGTCGACGACATCGAGTTCGGCGGTGTCGGCCTCGACGAGCTGATCGAGGCCACCCCAGAGTGTGCCTTCCTGATCGGCGCCACCCCCGATGTGCCCGCGCCGTCCGCCGACTCCGCCGTCGAGGAGGTCTTCCTCGGCGGCCTCGACCGCGCCGGGGGCGTCGACCTGCTGGAGCGGGCCGTCGGCCGCGTCCTCACCGAGGAGGAGGCCAACTGGGCGGGCGACCTCTGGTTCGAGTCCGAGGGACTGCCGCTGCGCTTCGTCCAGGCCGGCGCCCTGCTGCGGCAGCGCGACCGGCTGCGGGCCGACCCGGGCGCCGTGGCGGAGTTCGGGGTCTTCGAGGACGTACGGCCCGCTTCCCTGCTCCCGGCGTTGCCCGAACCGGGCGGCCCCGCCGCGTCCTTCGGCATGGACACCACGGACACCACGGACACCTCGGATATCCCGAACACCTCGGACACCTCAGTCACCGCGGACACCGTGGACGCCGCGGAGGTGCCCCTGCCGTCGCTCGGCGAGGCCGCGGCGCCCGCGTCGCTGCTCGCCTCCTGGCTGAGCGCCTCGGCCCGCGCCACCCTGCGGCTCGCCGTCGCCCTCGGCGGCGAGGTGCCGCACCAGGCGCATCTGCCCGCCCTGGTCGGCGACACCCACGCGGACGCCGCGCTCGGTGAACTCATGAGCTGCGGGCTGGTCTCCCCGGTCGGCTCCCGCTACCGCCTCGCGGCGGGCGTGCAGGCGCAGTTGGAGGCCGCCGGATACGCCGACGACCTGGTCGCCGAGGCGCTGTCCGCCGCCCTGCACTACTCCTGGTGGGCCGGTCACCCCTCCGTCACGTCCGAGCGGGTGTGCGCCGAGGCCGACGCCGTGCTCGGCGCGCTGGCCGTCCTCGTGCCGGGGACCCAGCCGGCCGTCGAGGACGAGGAGAGCCCCGCCGTCGGGCTCGCCCGCTCGGCCGCGCCCGCCCTCGCCTCGGGGCTGCACTGGGGTGCCTGGGAGCGGGCGCTGCGGTCCGGCGCCGAGGCCGCCCGGCTCGCCGGTGACGTGGCCGAACAGGCATATTTCCACCACGAGTTGGGTGTCCTCGCGCTGTGCGGCGGGCAACTGGACCGGGCCCGCGCCGAACTGGAGGCATCCATCGGTCTGCGCGGCGCCCTCGCCGACAAGCGGGGCGCCGTGGCCGGCCGTCGCGCGCTCGCCCTGGTCGCCGACCGCGCGGGCGATGTGCCCGGGGCCGGAGCCACCGCGGGCGCGGAGGCGTCCGTCGGGCGCCACGGCGAG